>JAYTIP010000346.1:0-3650 GCA_043731745.1 Elusimicrobiota bacterium
TGACACCAACTTACGCGCAAGGCGCCGTCTATTCGTTGACGATGATCTCGCCGGCGGAGGTGCGGGTCAGGGTGATCTTGTTGCCGCCGAGGTCGACGACGAAGGGGGCGTCGGGGGCGAGCTTGGACGCGGCGAGCGGCCAGGCTTTGGAGGACAGGCCGTCCTCCTTGATGAAGAGGAAGCTATTCGTGTCGGCGAAGCCGGAGGCGTCGGGCTTGGCGTCGGCGCCGTAGAGCATCCACAGCTCCTGGCCGTGCGCCGTGAAGACGACGGACTTGGCGCGGATGGCGTCGAGCAAGGCGCCCGTCTTCGCGTCGTTCTGCGGGCCGCGCGTGCCCTGCGTGGGCGTCATCTTAAGAGTGCTGCCGCGCACCGGGCTGAAGATGTTGACCGAGACCTTGAAGTTGTAGACGGTGCTCGAGTCGATTCGCGCGTCGACGCCCGCGCCGCGCAGGCGATTGAGATCGCCGAGCGCCGCCAAGGTCGAGGAGTTGCCCGCGGTGAAGACGAGGTAGTAAGACGAGAACGCGGCGTCCGACGCGACGCCCAGGTCGAGGGAGCGCGCGCCGAAGGTCCGTGTCATGATATGCTGGGCGTTCTCCGCGATCGCGGCGAGCGACGCGCGCGCGAGCACGGCGCCGTTGGCGCCGACGGGTCCGGCGGGCACGGGCTTAAGCGGTGCCTGGAGAACGGGCTCGCGCGGCGCCTCGAGCGCGGGGTTGACGGCCTTGGGCAGCGCCTGGATCAGGGCCGTGTCGGCCGCGAGGCGCAGGGCCTCGAAGGATTGCGCCGACGCCGAAGACGCCGCGAGCAACGCCGCTGCGAGCACCTTCATCGCGACGCCGCCGCGAAGGCCGTGGGGCCCTTCGTCGCGCGCAGCGGATCGTCGGCTAGGTCGATCAGATACAAAGCGGGGCGGAGGTTGGCCTGAAAGACGGTCTGCACGACGCCGGCTCCGGGGTAGAAGCCGCCGTCCCACATGGACTTGGGCGTGAGCTCGAAGGTGAAAGCGAAGATGCCTTTCGCGCCCCAGGCCCAATCGCAGGTGTCGCCCGTGGCGATGTACAGATCGCTCGACTGCTCGGGGGTGTAGCCGTTCATCTTGGCCATCTCGCCCGCCATCGTGACGAACGCGGTTCGCGCCTTCTCGTCGGGGATCTGGTCGTTGGAGCCGCCCCAGGGATAAAGGATGAGCTCGGAGAAGGTGTGATAGGACAACAGGACCTTGAGGTTCGGGCGCGCGTTCACGAAATCGCGCACGGCCTTGCTCTCGGGTTCGGAGAACGCCGAAGGCCCGCGGTAGGTGTCGTCGCCCGGGTCGGGTGAGGCCCCGCCGCCGCCCCAGCCCCAGGCGTAGTTGCGGTTGAGGTCGACGCCGAAGCTGCCGTCGGCGTTCTTGGCCATGTTCTTGCGGTGCATGTGGTACTTGCCGCCCTCGATGTCGTACTCGACGCCGTCGGGGTTGACCATGGGAATGATGTAAATGTCGCGCGTCTCGAGCAGGCGCGCGATCTCCGGTTGCGCGCGGTTGTCGACGAGGTACTGCGCGAGCTTGAGCGGGACCTCGGTCGAGAGATGCTCGCGCGCGTGGTGCGTTCCGAGGAAAACGATGCCGGGCTTGTCGCTGCGCTGCGAGCCGCGCGCGCCCTTGTTGAGGCGCAGCGCGAAGAGGTCGCGGCCGAGGGTCGACTTGCCGATCGAGAACATCGAGGCGATTTCGGGAGCGCGGGCGGCGACCGAGCGCATGTCGGCCTCGAGCTCTTTGTAGTTGTGGTAGATCGAGTCCTTCTCGGGGAAGTCGAGCGAGCCGAAGCGAGCGCGCGTGGACACCTTGGTCTTGAGCTTGAGTCCGGCGGCCTTGGCGCGGGCGAGGGCTTTCGGAGTCGCGAAGCCGGCCGCGAGACCGGGCTTGACCTCCTCGACGCTGACGCCGGCGTTGACCAAGGCGTTGCGCTCGGCCTTGCCCGGCGCCTCGAATTCGGCCCAGAAGCGGCCGTCGTCCTCGGCGATCGCCGCGGCCGGGGCCTTCGGGCTCGCGACGGGGGCGGGCTTGGCGGCCTTATCGTCGAAGCGCGGATCGGGTAGGGCGCGCGCGCTGACGGCGAAAAGAACGAGGGAGACGAGAACTTTCATGGGGCCTCCGGAGCGGGACGCTCCAATTATAGGCACGGCCCCGAGAGGGAGTCAATTGAAAAAAGGTCTAAAGACCTAGTTTCTTTTAGGCCCTACGGCCCGGCGTATTTTCTCGCTGCGCACGGCGCGCTCGTCCTTGGGCACGGTGACGAGCAGGAAGGGGGCGGTCTCGCCCTCGCCGACGGTTTCATCGGAGGCGGGACCCTCTTCATACCAACGCACGAGGTAGCGCTCCGGCTCGGCCGCGATCACCACGAGGCGGGCGCGGTAGCCGGGGGTGGGCCGGTGTCCGGCGAAGATCGCGGCGACGCGGTTCTTCTCGAAGTCGATCGCGGGCGGCGTCTCGCGCGAGAGCCGACCCCACAACTCGGCCCAGGCGGCGGCCGTCTCCACGACGCGGTCGCCGCCGTCGACGGCGCCGCCGTACGCGCCGCTCCACACGCCCGGGGCGTCCTGATCGACGCCCACCGCGCCGCCGGACTCCGGCCCCGAGATCATGGCGGCCGTCGAGCCGGTGATCGCCACGCTGCGGTCCGTCGCGGCGTCCATGTCGCGGCGCATCTTGCGGTACTGAAGCGCCAGTTCGTGAGCCTGCTTGATCTTCTCGGCCTGCGTGTACTCGCGCCGCCGGCGGGCCTTCGGGTCGGGCGGAGGCTGAGGCACGGCCTCCTTCGGCGGCCCGTCGCCTTGCCGGTATTCGCGTTCGATTTGGTTGATTTCCATCTCGCCGGTCTCTTTGGAGATCGCGTTGACCTGCATCTCGTTGGTAAATCCCGTCGTCGAGCCGTCGAGCGGAATCGTCACCAAGGACGAGGAGGGTGCTGGCGCCGCCAGGTCGGGCGTCTCGGCCGGGGCGACGGCGGGCGCGCGCTTGCAAGCGGCGCCGGCCGTCAGCGCCGCGACCAGGACCAACAGAAGTTCAGGCCTTCGGGCTGCCAAATTTGAGCTTCAAGCGCCGCGCGACGAAGGTCGGGACGAATTGATCGGTGCCCGCACCCAGGCGCGCGACCTCGCGTACCATCGAGGCGGAGAGATAGGTGTACTGGTCGTCGGGCATCAGGAATACGGTCTCGACTTCCTTGTTCAGGCGGCGGTTGAAGGAGGCGAGCTGGAACTCGTAGTCCATGTCGGAGACGACGCGCAGGCCGCGGATGAGAACGCGCGCCTTTTTCTTCTTCATGTAGTCGACGAGCAGACCGCCGACGGTGTCGCAGTCCACGTTCGGCAGGCCGCGGATGGACTCCTCGACCATCTCGATGCGCTCGGAGACCGAGAAGACGTTCTTTTTCGAGGCGTTGTTGGACACGGCGACGATGACGTGATCGAAGAGCTTGGAGGCGCGCTGGATGATGTCGAGATGTCCGCGCGTCAAAGGATCGAAACTTCCGGGATAAACCGCGATTCGGCTCATGTCCCGAGTATAACGGGGCGGGGCTTCCGTGTCAACGCGCGCTTGGTGACGGCTTGAGACGGCCCGGCAGGATAGTCATGGCCGACGGGGACGGTCGGGATTGACC
>JAYTIP010000347.1:0-2376 GCA_043731745.1 Elusimicrobiota bacterium
CCTGCCCGGCAGCGAGCCCGCGCCCGCGATCCTCGCGAAGATGCTGACGACGAGCGTCGACCTCGTGCTCTTTAATTTCGTGATCGTCGGCCTCGTCGAGGAATATGTGTTCCGGCGCGGCTTGTACAAGTCGATCTTAAACCGCCTCGAGAAGTGGGGGCTGACCGGCTCGAAGGGCTTCTGGCTCGCGGCCGTGTCGTCGGGGCTGATCTTCTCCGGGGTGCACTACATCGACTGGGGCGCGATGCTGGCCCATATCGGCATCGGCTCCGGCTCGGCCGCCGCGGTCGCCGGGTCGTACGCGTTCACCTGGGCGGGCTTCGTCTCGCGCGCGGTGCTCGGCGTGGTTCTCGCGGGATTGTATCGCTGGTCGGGAGTGCTGCTCGTGCCGATCGCCGCGCACTTCTGGGCCGACACGATGAAGGCCTGGGCCTGCGCTGGGGCTTCCCCGCGTTCCTGGCGCTTGCCGCCGGCGCGCTCGTCCTGTCCTTCCTGTTTAGGCCTAAGTCGAAACCGTCTTAAACAACGGTTCGATGAAGCGCTCGAACCCCGCTTCGGCGAGCGCGTAAACCGAATAGCTGACGAAAAACGCCGCGATCACATCGACGGTATAGTGGTTGCGCGAGAGCAGAACGCTGACCGCCATCACGAGCGACCCCGCGAACATCAGGCGCTTGAGGCCCGGCGTGCGGAAGAAGAGGAAGAACAGGAACGGGATCGCGGTGTGCCCGGAGAACACGAATTCGTTCGTGAAGGTCCAGGTGCCGAGAATGCGCGAGAAGATGGCGTCGTGCAGGCGCATGTCCACCATGCCCGCGGGCGCGCCGATCGGTGACAGGAACACGAACGCCGTGCGCACGATCATGTAGACGGTCAGAAGGAAAATCAGAAACGGCGTACGCCGCGGCGAGTAGGCGACGGCCGCGCCGCAGGCGTAGAGATGAAGGCCGAACCAGCCCCAGGACAAAATCGGCAAGGTGTTGACCAAGGGAAGGTGGCGCAACAGCCAGTCGTTGCCGATGGGAAGCGCGCGCTGATCGGCCACCCAGCCGAGCTTGGTGTAGAGCGCGTAGCTCAAGCAGAATAGGACGAGAGCGCCCGCCAAGGTGAACACCCACCACTTGTAGTGGATGCCGTGCCACTCGTCGGTGATCTCCGCGATCTCGCGGCGGGCGGCGGGGGGGAGGAGCTTGCGCAGCTCGCTGATCTCCCGGGCCGACTCGGTGAAGCGCCTCTCGAGCTCTTGGAGTTTTTCTTCGAGGAGGTCGGGCGGCATGTACGGATGATATAACATCTACCTGTGGAGACTCAGGCGCCGTCGATATTAACCGAAGTGAGGGATTTCCTCGTCGGTCTCAAGACCGATTGGCCGGAATTGTTTCCCCGAAAAGTTTCGTTGCCCTTGAGTTCCCCATCCGTTGCCGTTCCGGTCGTGCCGCCATCCGCGCTCATTGCGGCCGTCTCCGGTGACGAGCTCCCCAAAACCGCCTTGCCCTCAGTCGATCTCGTCGCGTTATTCCGTTCCCGCGCCGAGTTCTACGCCCCGTTGCTCGGCGTTTCGTTCGGCCGCATCAGCGTCAAAGATCAGCGCTCGTTGTGGGGTTCCTGCACCCGCCAAGGCAATCTGAACTTTTCCTGGCGCCTGGCTTTGGCCCCCGACAGCGTTCTCGACTATGTCGTCGTTCACGAGCTCGCCCACCGCGCGCAGATGAACCACTCCCGGCGGTTCTGGGAAGTCGTCGAGCGCGTCTGCCCCGGACACCGCACGCATCGCCGCTGGCTTCGCAAGAACGGGCGGGCGCTTTACTCGGTCCCGCGGCCTTAGGCTGACGCCAGCGCCGTCTGCAGGCTGCGCACGAAATCCCCCGTGGTCTGATGCCGCTTCTTCGGCTCGACCTGGAAGGCCCGCTCGAAGACGGGGTCGAGCGAGGGCGCGAGAGGCGGGAAGGTGTAGCTCGGCCGGGTGAAGGACATCGCTTCTTTCTGTAGGTGGAAGTTCGGCCCGGGAAAGGGTAACGAGCCCGTCAGGGATTCGTAGGTCAGCGCCGCGAACGCGTACACATCGGACTCGCGCACCGCCTTGCCCAGCTCCTGCTCGGGCGGCATGTAGGCGAGCGTGCCGTAGGCCGCGGCCATCGTGAGTTGGCTGATCGTGAGCTTGGCTTGGTGGGCGTTGCCGAAATCCATGACCTTCGCGCGGCCGGCGCGGTCGATCATGATGTTCGCGGGTTTGAGGTCGCGATGGATGATCTTCTGCTCGTGCGCGTAGTCGACGGCGTCGGCCACGCCCTGGAGCACGGTCATCGCCTCCGCCCCCGTCAGGCGCTTCTGCCGCGCGATCATCGAGTCGAGCGTCTCGCCGTCGACGTACTCGAA
>JAYTIP010000348.1:0-9243 GCA_043731745.1 Elusimicrobiota bacterium
CTCGTCCTCGATGTCGGGGACCACGTCCAAAGAGGCGAAAGAAGTGTGCCGGCGCTTGGCCGAGTCGAAGGGCGAAATGCGCACGAGGCGGTGCACGCCCATCTCCCCCTTCAGCAGGCCGTAGGCGTTGGGGCCGCGGATGAAGGCGGACAGGCTCTTGAGGCCGGCGCCGTCGCCCTTCGAGAACTCGGTGATCACGACCTCATAGCCGTTCTTCTCGCACCAGCGAGTGTACATGCGCCACAGCATCTCGGCCCAGTCGCAGGCCTCGAGGCCGCCCGCGCCCGACTGAAGGGTCACGATGGCGTCGTCTTTATCGAACTCGCCGGCGAGCTTTAAGCGCAGGTCCATGGCGCGCAGCAGCTTCTCGGCTTCCTTAAGACTTCCGGCCACTTCCTTGATCTCGCCCTCGTCTTGCATCTCGGCGGCGAGTTCGCAGTGCACCTTGAGATCGTCTATGGTCCGTTGGGCCTTCTCGTACTCGGTGAGGGTCTTTTTAAGGTCGTTGAGCTCTTTGGACTTCTTCTTGGCCTTCACCGAGTCCGCCCAGAACGACGGTTCCCCCGCCTCCGCCTCGCGCGAAGAGACCTCCTTGCGGAGCTTGTCGAGGTCGAGCAGCTTGCCGATCTTGGCGAGCAAGCCCGACATCTCCTCGATTTTATTGGCGGTTTCGGTGAACATCAGGGGTATTCTAGGAAATCACGGCCAGCCACGGAGCGCCGCGACCGTCGATAATATTTTTTGCGCCTAACTCTTCGCGCGAAGAATTCTTCATGCCTGGCACCAAGATATCCGCTCAGCGGGCGAACAACTTCAGCGTCGTTGCGTGGAGGCGGGCGGTGTCGGCGGGGGTGGGGCCGTAGCCGCCGCCTAAGGTCACGGCGACGGGGACGCGGTAGACGCGGCAGATCTCGTAGACGGCCATGTCCCTATCCTTAATACCCTCCTCGGTGAGGGCAAGGCCCCCGAGTTGGTCCTTTTCCCAGACATCGACGCCGGCTTGGTAGATGACGAGGTCGGGCTTGAAGTTCATCACCTCGCGCAGTCCGTGGCGGAGCTTGTCGTAGTAGGGCGCGTTGCCCAGGCCGGCGACGAGTTCGACGTCGAGGGAACTGCGCTGGCGGACTTCGGGGTAGATTCCGTGCTGGTGCATCGAGAAGGTGAAGGTGTCGGGGTCCATCTCGAAGATGGACGCGGTGCCGTTGCCTTGATGAACGTCGAGATCGATGACGGCCGCCGTCTCGATCATGCCTTCGGCGCGCAGGCGCTTGATGGCGAAGGCGATGTCGTTGACCGCGCAATAACCTTCACCGTGATCACGGAAGGCGTGGTGAGCTCCCCCGCCCGCATGTAGACCGACGCCGGTCTCGAGGGCATGTCGCGCGGCCAGCAAGGTTCCCCCCGCCGCTAAACGGTGCGCTCGAGCAATGTCGCTAGAAAAAGGGAGTTCCAGGCGAGATATATCGGCCGGGCTTAAGATGCCGGTCATCAATTTCTCGACCCAGTCGGGGCTATGAACGAGGAGCAGGTCCTGGCGCGAGGGTTCCGTCGGCTCGACGATGTCCGCGAACGAGCGGCACGCCTCCGCGGCTAAGCGGAATTTTTCCGTCGAGAAGGAGTGCTCGCCGTAGTCGACCTCGTACTGCGGAGAATACACGACGCGAGGCTTCATGACTTATCCACACTGTTCGCAAGACGACTGTTGTCAACAACAGTTGACCGCACTCTTACGGCGACGGAAACCATGACAAGCAAGAGGCAAAGACCGCCGAGCCAATCGCCGTGGCGCGTATAGAATGACCGGCCGGGGAACTGGTCCTCGAGCGGCACCAGCGCGTCGAGGCGCCCGCGCTCATTGAGCGCGAGCTCGGCGGTCGTGACGCCCCACGGATCAATCACCGCGGAGACGCCGTTGTTGCCGGAGCGGATGACGGTCAGGCGGTTCTCGATGGCGCGGAAGCGGTTGACGCGGTAGTGCATGCGCGGGCCCCAGGTGTCGAGGTACCAGGCGTCGTTGGTGATGTTGATGAGGAGCTTGGCGCCGCGCGCGGCGTCGAGGCGAGGCCAGCGCGGGAAGATGGCTTCGTAGCAGATGGTGACGGCGGTAGGACCCCAGGCGGTGACGAGCAAGGGCTGACGCGCGGCCCCCGCTTCCATGTCGCCCAGGTTGTCGAGGATCATAAGCCAGCGGTCGATGAAGAAGCGCGGGACCCACGAGCGCAGGGGCACGAATTCGCCGAAGGGTACCAACTGTCGCTTCGCGTAGCCGCCGTCGATTTTTCCTTCGGGAGAGAGAAGCTGGACGGCGTTGGCGGGTCCGCCGCCGGCGTCGGGAGCCGCGATGATGCCGACTAAATTGGGCGAGCCGAGCTTCACGGCCCACTTCGCGGCTTCAGGAACCGGTTCGCTTCGGTGCGTCCAGCGCGGGATCGAGGTTTCGGGCCAGACGATCAAGGACGCCGCGCCCTGGCGCGGCCGCGCGAGAAGCTCGTCGAAGCCGGCGAGGATCTCGGCGACCCAGGCGTCGTTCCACTTGTGGTACTGATCGATCTTGGGCTGGAGGATCTCGACGCGGGCGACCGATTCATAGGACTCGGGCCGTTGGGCGAACAGGTAGGCGCCGTGCGCCCACACGCCGGCGGCAAGCGCCAGAGCCGCGACGAGTGCGAAGATCGCGCTGAGGCCGGGACCCTTCGGGCCCGGCACAGACGCGGCAGAGGAATTCCTTGTAGCGTCTAGCCACGCCTCGGCCAACGACGCGTTGACGAGCATGATTACGAAGTCGAGCAGGTGCGGCCCGCCCCACGAGCTCACCTGAAGCAGCGCGAGATTGTTCCACTGGGTGTAGCCGAGCAGGTCCACGCCGAAGCGCGGGGTCCAACGCGAGGAGAAGGAGGCGATCGCCGTCCAACACAACGCCCAGATGAGAGGACGAAGGACTCGCGGCAACGAGGGTGCCGTCCAGCGCGCGATCGCGGCGACGACGGCCCAGTTGGCGCCCAGCAGCGCGGACAGTCCGAGCACCGCGATCACGGAGACGACGGCGGGCACTTGGGCGAAGCGGCAAGTCGCGTACAGCCAGTGCAGGGCGACGACATGATAGGCGAGACCCGCGGCGAAGCCGAGGGCGGCCGCGCGGCGCGGGCACGCGGAGTCGTTGACCGCGAAGACGAGGGCGGCGAGTCCGAACCAGGCGAAGGGCCAAAAGCCGAGGGAGGGAAGGCCCAGCGCGACGAGGGCGCCGCCGAAGGCGACGGCGATCAGTTCGGCGTGTCCGACCCGTGGCATTTCTTGTACTTCTTGCCGGAGCCGCAGTAGCAGGGATCGTTGCGGCCGATGCTCTGGATGCCGTTGGGCACGGCGGCGCCGCCGCGAGAAAGGATACTCTTGGGCGCGGCCGGAGCGGCGGGCTGCGGGGCCTCGGCGACGACGTCCTCACCCGAGGTCGGGCTCGCCTCCGGATGGATCGCGACGGCCGGCGGAGGAGCGACGGGCGCCTTGGGGGCCTCGACGCGGAAGACGTACTCGACGGTCTGCTCGCGCACGCGGCCGAGCAAGGCCTCGAAGTAGCGGAAGGATTCTTTCTGGTACTCGACCTTCGGGTCCTTCTGGCCGTAGGCGCGCAGAAAAATCGCCTTCTTGAGGTGATCGAGGTCGTAGAGGTGGTTCTTCCAGGCCTTGTCGATCATCTGGAGCATGACCATCTTCTCGACTTCGTGGAAATCGTAGCCGGTGAAGTCCGCGGGGCGGCGCGCGTAGACTTCCTTCGCGGTCTTGATGAGCTGGGCCTTGAGCGTTTCTTTGGAGAGGCGCTGGATCTCGGCCTCGGTGGGCTTCCACTCGACGCCGAAGGTGCGCTCGAGGTAGGCGGCGAGCTCGATCATGTTCCAGGTCGAGTAGTCGGACTCATCGGGCATCGCCGCTTCGACCTGCTCGGCGACGTCCTCTTCGATCATCGCCTGAATCTGGGCGCTGACGGACTCGCCGAAGAGCACCTCGTCGCGCAGCTTGTAGACGACCTCGCGCTGCTTGTTCATCACGTTGTCGTAGTCGAGCAGCTGCTTACGAATGTCGAAGTTGTGGGTCTCGACGCGGCGCTGGGCGTTCTCGATCTGATAGGAGACGAGGCCGGACTCGATGACCTCACCCTCCTTCATGCCGAGCTTCTCCATCAAAGGAGCGATGCGGTCGGAACCGAACAAGCGCATCAGCTCGTCGTCGAGCGCGAGGTAGAAGCGCGTGGAACCAGGATCGCCCTGGCGGCCGCAGCGGCCGCGGAGCTGGTTGTCGATGCGGCGCGACTCGTGGCGCTCGGTGCCCAGCACATGCAGGCCGCCGACGCTCTTGACGACCTCGAACTCGTCGCGGTCCTGAGGATTGCCGCCGAGAAGGATGTCGGTGCCGCGACCGGCCATGTTCGTCGCGATCGTCACCGCGCCCTTGCGGCCCGCCTGGGCGATGATCTGCGACTCCTGCTCGTGGTACTTCGCGTTGAGGACCTGGCAGGGCACGCCCTTGGCGCGCAGCATAGCGGAGATCTTCTCGGATTTTTCGATCGAGCGCGTGCCGACCAGGACGGGGCGGCCGACCTTCCAGAGCTCGATGACTTCCTCGACGATCGCGTTGAACTTCTCGCGCTCGCTCTTGTAGACGAGATCGGACAGGTCGTCGCGGG
The DNA here is from genome assembly GCA_043731745.1 of Elusimicrobiota bacterium. Taxonomy (GTDB): domain Bacteria; phylum Elusimicrobiota; class Elusimicrobia; order UBA1565; family UBA9628; genus GWA2-66-18. The sequence continues at coordinate 4,676 of JAYTIP010000348.1, forward strand.
TCGAGATCCGGTTCGTGGGGATCTCGCGCACGTCCATCCCGTAGATTTCCTGAAACTCGTCGGCCTCGGTCATGGCCGTGCCCGTCATGCCGGAGCGCTTGCGATAAATCTTGAAGAAGTTCTGGAAGGTGATCGTGGCGAGAGTCTGGTTTTCCTCGCGCGGCGCCAGGTTCTCGTGGGCCTCGACGGCCTGGTGCAGGCCGTCGGACCAGCGGCGGCCGGGCATCAGGCGTCCCGTGAACTCGTCGACGATGATCACTTCCCCATCCTTCACCACGTACTCGACGTCGCGCTTATAGAGGTGCCAGGCGCGCAGCGCCTGGGTGATGTGGTGGACCCACTCGCCCTCGAGGTCGTCGTAAAGGTTGCCGATGCCGAGAAGCGCCTCGCACTTGCTCACACCCTCTTCGGTCAAGATCGCGGTGTGGTTTTTTTCGTCCACGATCGCGTCCCAGCCTTTCTGAAGGTCGGTGTTGGTGTACTTCGCCTGAATCTCGTCCTCTTCGGTGATCATGCGGACCTTGAGGTTCGGGATCAGCTTGTTGACGAGGGCGTAGCGTTCGGTGGACTTCTCGGCGGCGCCGGAGATGATGAGAGGCGTGCGGGCCTCGTCGATCAAAATCGAGTCGACCTCGTCGATGATCGAGTAGTAGAGGTGCTGAAGCACGCGGTCTTCCTTGCGCACGACCATGTTGTCGCGCAGGTAGTCGAAGCCGAGCTCGTTGTTGGTGATGAAGGTGATGTCGCACTTGTAGGCGGCCTGGCGCTCGGTGTTCGACACGTCGTGCTGGACGCAGCCGACGGTGAGGCCCAAGAAGCGGTAGACGGGCCCCATCCACTCGCTGTCGCGCTTGGCCAGGTAGTCGTTGACCGTGACGATGTGGCAGCCTTTGCCGACGAGGGAATTAAGGTACGCGGGAGCCGTTGCGACCAAGGTTTTTCCTTCGCCGGTGCGCATCTCGGCGATGGAGCCGTTGTGCAGGACCATGCCGCCGAGCAGCTGGACGTCGAAGTGGCGCAGGCCGATCGAGCGGCGCGCGGCCTCGCGGCACAGGGCGAAGGCCTCGGGGAGGAGCTCGTTGAGGGCGGCGATCTCGGCTTGCATGCGCGCCTCGCGGTGGTCCTCTTCGTTGTCGGGAATCGTGATTGCGGCGAAAAGCTCCTTGACCCGGGCGCGGAGCTTTTCGGTGCGCAACGGAAAGTCGGCGTCGGAGAGAGTCTTGACCTCGGCCTCAAGGGCGTTGGTGGCGTCGAGCAGGGGCTTGAAGCGCTTGAGGGTGCGCTCGCTGGGCGTGCCGAAAACCTTCTCGAAAGTCGCTTTGATCATGCCGGGCCTTTGAGTGTAGCAATTTCGCCCGGAACGGTCGAACCCCCGTCTGCGGTCATAAAACCGTGACGCGCCCGTCATCGATCGTTTACGGCGGAACGCGTGCGGCCGATGTATCCTGGCTCCCATGACGACCTTACCCGGCAACCACCTGGTCACGGTGTACGAGGCGCACAACGAAACCCTCGGCGAGACCTACCTCGGAACGACGACCTTGCTGTCTCGCGATCTCGCGGCGGCCTTCCTCCGGTATCCGCCGAAGAAGATACGGGGACGCTGGCATCTGGAGCACGGAGTCAGCCTGCGCTGCATCGCTTACGCGATTCCGCTGGACAGCGGAGAGGCGTTCATCCGCAAGTACGCGCGCAGCCGCCGCGACCGGGCGCGGACGATCACCGACACCGCGACCATCATCGGTTCGGGCCGCCTGGCGATCAGCGCAGGCGCGCTTTAATGATCTTGTCGCCGGGCTGGAGGGCGTCGATGGCGTCCATGCCCGTGATCACGCGTCCGAACGCCGTGTACCGGCCGTCGAGATGCGGGGTGGGCACGAGGCTGACGAACAACTGGCAGCCGCCGGTGTCGGGGCCCGCTTTGGGCATGCCGAGGGTCCCGCGCCGGAAGGGCCGACGGTTGACCTCGTCTTTGAGCCGGTAGCCGGCGTCGCCCCAGCCCGAGCCGCGCGGATCTCCGCCTTGCACGACGAAGGCGGTGACGACGCGGTGCCAAATCAGCCCGTCGTAAAGACCGCCGCGCACCATGGTCGCGATCGCGGCGGCGTGGTTGGGTGCGGCGGAAGGATCGAGCTCGATTTCGACCGTGCCCTTTTCGGTTTCCATGACGATCACGGGAGTGACGGTCAGCGGCGGGAAGACCTTGGGCGCCTCGAGCGCCGGCCCGACGGACTTCGCCGGGGCGCCGGAAGCCGCCAGGGCTTTGAGCAAAGAGTCGCCGAGTTCGGCGGTGAGGTCGCGGCGTTTCGACGCGATCTTTAAAGGGGCAGCGAACCAAACCGTCTTGCGCTCGGCGGCGGCGTCGATCGCGGTGCCGAGGACCTCGAGCGGGGATTTGGGGTCCATCAGAACGCGACTGATCGCGGCGGCGGCGAGCGGCGAGGTCGAGGCGGCCAAGGTCTCGAGCGCCTGCGCGGCGACGCGCGCGTCCGCGTCGCGAACGCCGGCGTCGAGGATCGCGGGGGCGTCTTTGAGGAAAGAGCTCGCTTCGTAGGCTTTGGAACGGACCCACCAGCGAGGGTCGCGTCGAGCGCGCTCCAGCCGAGCGGCTTCAGAGTCGCCGCGGAGCTTCGCGAGAGCGAGGAGGGCGCGGCCGGCGGGTAGGGGGCCGTCGGTGTCGGCCATCTTCTCGAGGGGACCGGCGAGGTCCGGGCGGCCGGTGGCGGCGACGGCGTCGGCTATGGCCGACCTCACGTGAGATGACGGATCGTTATATAACGAACTCGGAAGTTCTCCCGCGGCTTTGGCCGAACCGTACGAGCCGACGGCCTCAGCGCGGACGTAGATGTCGGGATCGGATAACAATTTAACGTCAACGGAATGGTTCTGTTTCGACAGCGCACGAACGGCAAAAAGGCGGGTGACCTTGTCGGCGTCCTTCGTTGCCAGAACCAACGAATTTAACGCCCGCGTGTCGGGAAATCGTGTAAAGGCATAAACCGCCTTCCAGCGTACCTCTGAATCCGGGTCGGAGGCCAAGATGATGAGCCTGTTGACCGTCGCCGTCGAATAATCCGGAACGTGTTTTAGGAAGCGTCGACGAAACAACGCCAGCGCGGTTTCACCGCGCACGCCTGGATCGACGTCGGTGCCGGCGGCGAGTAAGGTCTCTTCGGCGTTCGTGCCGCCGACTTTACCCAACGCTTCGACGGCGGCTCGGCGCACGGAGGGCTCGGGGTCGAGCACGACGGGGGCCAGGTCCGCGGCGGCGGCCTCGCGCAAAGTCACGAAGGTCGCGGGCTCTTTGCCGTCGGGAAATTCCGCCATGCCGAGCTGGCCCATGTCCCAGGCGGCCTTAGCGCGCGCCGGCGCGTCCGTGGACTGCAGGCCCGAGCGCAGGGCCGTCAGGGCTTCGTGCGGCTTACGAACGCCGGGACCGCAGGCGGCGAGGACGGCGAAACCGGCGAGGGCGAGCGCGCGCATGCCCCGATTATATATCCTTAGGAATCGCCATGCGCCGAACACTCGCCGTCGCCGCCGTCGTGGTCCTCGCCGCCTCCTGCGTCACGCCCGAGGCCGCCCCCGATCCCCGCGGCGCGATCAAGCCCGGCCAGAGAATCATCGTCATGGTCCACCAGTCGCCCGGGCCGTGGATCATCGCCGATGCCGACTCGAAGGCGGAATCGGCGCTGAAGATCCTGCCGTTAGGCAATTTTTTACAGGGAATGCAGGAGGACCGGGTCAACGAGCTGTCGAAGGAAATCCAGCCTTATCTCCCCCGCCCGCGTTACGATCATGCCATCGAGGACGCGCTGATCAAGGCGCTCAAGGCCGCGCACAGCGGCCCCGTGCAGACCGCCGCCGAGGCGGGCATCACCGCGGCCCAGCGCCGCGAGTGGAACGCCGCCTCCGACCAGCTCGATTGGCGCCGCAAGTACTATTTCACCGACATGGGCCGCGGCTCGCCGCGTGACTACTCCAAGTTGCTGTCGCTCGACGACGCGGTGATCCTCGAAGTGAACGTGTCCTTCGGCCTCGAGCCCGATGACAAGGAACGCACCTTGCCCCTGCTATCGGCGGCGTCGCGGCTGTATCGCGCCGATACGGCCCGCATGCTCTGGAGCCAAGAGGAGCGCGTGAGCGACACGACCTCCTCCGCGACCTTGACCGAATTCCGCGCCACGCCGACGGACCTGACCGATCGTCTCTACGCCCTGAGCGCGCCGCTGGCGACGCGCGTCGTGACGGATCTGTCGCATGACGTGCGTTTGATCGGGGCGCCGGTCTCTCTCGCGGTTCCCTCGGTTCCGACCGCGGGCGTGTTCGTCAACGGTCAGCCTACCATGGTCTCGACCGAACCCGTGACCGCCGCGCCGCCGCCCCCTCCTCCTGCGCCTCCGGCGCCGCCGCCGGCCTGGCCGCCGGCGCAGCAGCCCACAAACGGCTTACCCACGCGTTGAGGATCGTCGCGGCGGTCGCCGGCGCCACGGGGCTCGTCGGGGCGCGCGTGCTCGCCCGCTTGCTCGAAGATCCCGCCGTGGAACGCGTGATCGCGCCGACGCGACGGC
>JAYTIP010000349.1:0-1733 GCA_043731745.1 Elusimicrobiota bacterium
ACGGACGCGGCGCCCGAATCCGGCGAGGAGCCCGTCTGGCCTAAGTGAAGATCCTCTTCGTCGCAAGCGAGGCGGTTCCCTGGTGCAAGACCGGCGGCCTGGCCGATGTCGTCGGGACTCTCGCGCAGAAGCTGGGCGCGCTCGGCCACGACGTGTGTCTGTTCCTGCCAAAGTACCGCGCGGTTCAGGCCGCGCCGCTCGAGGAAGGTCAGTCGCGCCCTCTGCGTATAAAACTTTCCGGAGAGGAGCATGAGGTCGGCCTGCGCTTCCTGCACCGCCGCGCCGTCACGACTTACTTCGTGGACTATCCGCCGTTCTTCGACCGCGACGGCTTGTACGGCGTCTCCGGCCGCGATCACGAGGACAACGACCGGCGCTTCGCGCTGTTCTCGCTCGCCGCGCTCGAGGGCGCGAAGGCCGCGGGCTTCAAGCCCGACATCGTGCACGCCCACGACTGGCAGGCCGGCCCCGTCTGCGCCCACCTCAAGCGCCGCTACGCCGGCGACCCGCATTTCGCCAGGACCGGCTCCGTGTTCACCGTGCACAACATGGCGTATCAGGGAAACTTCCCGCGCGCCGCGCTCGAAGCCGCGGGCTTCGGCGCGGCGGACTGGAGTTCCGACGGGCTCGAATACTACGGCCAAGTGAGCTATCTCAAAGCCGGCCTGGCGTACGCCGACCGCCTGACCACCGTCAGCCCGACCTACGCGCACGAGATTCAAGGGTCCGAGCACGGCTTTGGCTTTGAAGGCCTGTTGCAGCGCCGCTCGGCCGTCATGCGCGGCGTGCTCAACGGCCTCGACATCGAGACATGGGACCCGTCCCGCGATGCGGCGCTGCCGCGCCGCTACGGACCCGCCGATGCGGCCGCCGGCAAGGCCGGGTGCAAGGAGTCCCTGCAGCGCGAGTGCGGACTGGAAGTCCGCGCCGACCGCGCGCTGGTCGGCGTCGTCTCAAGACTCGACTATCAGAAGGGCTTGGACCTCGCCATCCCGGCCGTCGAGGCGCGTCTCGACCGCTGCCAGCTCGTCGTGCTCGGCACCGGCGACCCGGCGCTGACCGAGCAGCTCGCCGCGCTCGAGCGTCGCCACCCGGGCAAGGTGCACTTTCACCGCGCGTTCGACGAATCCTTCGCCCACCGCGTCTACGCCGCGAGTGATTTGTTCCTGATGCCGTCGCGCTTCGAGCCGTGCGGCCTCGGCCAAATGATCGCGATGCGCTACGGCTCCGTGCCCGTCGTCGCGCGCACGGGAGGGCTCGTCGACACCGTCTCGGATGAGACGGGTTTTCTGTGCGCGCCGAACGACGGGGCGGACTTGGCGCTCGCGCTGGACCGCGCTCTTAATGAATGGGCACGGCGCGCCCCGGCGTGGGACGCGCGCGTACGCGCGGCGATGGCCGGCGACTTCTCATGGGACCGTTCCGTCGAGGATTACCTCGAGGTCTACCGCGCGGCGGCGCGCCCATGACGCGGCCTCAGCGCTTCGTCGCCCTGCTCGCGCTTGCCGCCGCCCTCGCCGCGGCCGCGGGGGCGCCGCGTCGCGTCGGGGATCGCGCCGCGCTCGCGGCCGTGGACGCCGAGGCGTTCGCCGGCTTGTCGGGGCATCGGCCTGAAGCGACGGCGGAGCTGTGGGAGCGCCTGAAGGCCATGGGCGTGTCCGCCGTGATGCTGCGCGAGGAGACGCTGGCCGACCTGGCGGCGCGCGGCGAGGTGCTGAGCTTCTCACGCGCCG
>JAYTIP010000350.1:0-3656 GCA_043731745.1 Elusimicrobiota bacterium
CGGCTTGGCGTCGGGGAGCTTGGGCGCCGCCGCGGGCGGCGGCGGGGCGGAGAACAGACTCTCGCCGGGCTTGGGCCCGAGGTTGCGCGCCACCGGCAAAGCGAACGGATTCTCGTCGCCGGGCGGAGAAGCGAACGCTCCCGAGCCGGGCTTGGCCCCCGGCTTGGGCCCGGGAGGCGGCGCGTCGCCGCCGCGAGCGGCGGGCAAGGAGAATCCGCCCTGAGGCGGGGCGGATGATTTGGGGGCGGGAGGGGGTACGGGGCCCGTCTTCTTGTCGCCTTCGGGCTTCTTGTCCGATTTTTTATTGGCGACGAAATCCCAGCCGCAGGCCCGGCAAAGCCGGGCCTCGTCCGGTGCGGGAGCGCCGCAGCTGGGGCAACGAGAGATCATCTGATGCCGCCTCTACGGAGCGGCGTGACGATTCTACTTTTTTTACGCGCCGTAGGAGCCGTCGCGACGGCGACGGGTGAGACCGACCAGGTAAGGCAGATCGGAGTGGTAAATCAGGTAAGCGATCGACATCGCGGCCGCGCCGCGAAGGGCGAGAGACAGCAGGTAGCGCCAGTCCGCGGCCTCGGCCGGACGATCTTCGGGAAGCTCGTACTTGTGGCGCGCGGGCGCCATGTAAGTGTAGTTGAAGTCCTCTTCCTCAGGGCGGGCGCCGGGGGCGCCGGCCGGGCGGGCCGCCCCGATGGAGCCGCCCGCGTTCTTGGACTTGAGTTCTCCGGGAGCCGCGGACCCAGGCGCGCTCAGAGCCGGCGCGCGGCCCGTCAGATGCGGCAGGCCCGGCCCGTCGCCGGCGCCGAGGCCCTTCATCGGGGTCGCGGACCAGCCCGGAGACTGATGGCTGCGGTCGCGGGAGCCGTCGAAGCGCGAAGCCAAGGAGGGCTCGGGTGAGTGTCCGCCGCCGACGCCGTTGGTGTTCGGCGCCGCATGCTGGCCGGGGCGCGCCGGTATCACCGGGCCGCCGGCGAGGCCGTCGGGCATCGCCGGGCTGACCGGGGCGCCGCCCTTGCCCGCGCCCGCGCCGGGACCGCGTCCGAGGCCGCCGTCGTCGGGAGCGCCGGGGAAGCCGCCGCTGGGCCCACCGCCGCCACCGCCTCCGCCGCCGCCTCCTCCGCCACCACCGCCTCCGAATCCGATAGATTTGGGAGCTTTAGGACCGCCGCCGGCACCGTCGCCGCCGCCGGCGCCGCCCGCGGAAGATCCGGCACCCGAGGTTCCGTTGGTGACGACCTTCGGGCCGCGACGCGCCGGGCCCTTGCCGTCGCCGTCGTTGTTCTGGTCGACCCGTTCGTCGTTGTTCTGTTTGTTTTCGTCCGTGCCGTCGTCGGTCTTGACGCGCTTCTCTTCGTCCACCGGATTATTCTTATCGTCCTCGACGGGGATGAGCTTGGTGTCCTCTTCCTCCGGCTTCTTCTTGTCGTTGTTGCCGCGGCGCCCCTCGTCGGGATGCATGTTGCGTTTCATCGCGGGCGTGATGGGCAGGGGAACGGTGCCGCGGCCCAGCCGCATGATGGGGCGCTTCTCAAGCCAGCGCGAGCCCTTCTCGGCCTTGTCGCTGAGCGACTTGGCCTTCTCCTCGACCCAGCCCCGGGCGCGGCGCGCGAAGCCGGGCTTGTCCTCGGGCTTCACCTCGGTTTCCTTCGCGTCCTCGCCGCGCGACGCCTCGCGCTCTTCCATGCGAGCGCGCTCGCGCTCGCGACCGCGCGATTCGTCGACGCCCTCGGACTTGCCCTCTTCCCGCAAATTGGCCTTGCCGCGCTTTTCGTCTTCCTTGGCGAGGTCGTCGAGCTTGTCGGACTTCTCCTTCGCCTCGCCCTTACCCTTGCCTTTTCTCTCGCCTTTCTCCGTCTCGGCGCGCTCGTCGCCGCCCTTCTCCTTCACCTCGGCCTTGTTCTTGGTCTTGCCCTGCGTCTCGGTCTTGGTCTCCGGCTTGAGCTCGGTCTTGGCGGTGTCGCCGTTCAGCTCGGCCTTCAGGGGCTCGGCCTTGGCGACCTCGGGCTTGGCTTCCGACTTCAGGTCGGGCTTGATCTCGGTCTTCGCGTCCGGCTTGACCTCGGTCTTCGCGTCGGGCTTCACCTCGGCCTTAAGGTCGGGCTTGACCTCCACCTTCGCGCTCTTGGCGTCGCCCTTGATCTCGATCGGCGAGGTCACCTCGGCCGCGGCGACGGTCTTGACCGTCTGCGTGGGCTCAGCACTCGTCTTGAGCTCGGCCGTCTTCGCGTCGAGCCCGGCCCCGCCCGAGCCGCTGTTGGACTCGGCATGCGTCGTGGACTTGATGTCGGCGGCGGTGAGCTCCCCGCGCGTCGCCTCTGCGGTGCCGCCGGTGATCTTGGTCCAGAAGGAGGAGGCGAAATTCGCGGCGCGCGCGCCGAAATTCAAAGTCGGGGGCTCGGCGACGACCGTCGTTTCGCCCGTCGGACCGCGCGTGTCGAGCGCGGGGCCCTTCGTCGTCGTCGGGTTGGGAGCCTTCGCGTCGACGACCGGAACCTTCACATCGACGACGGTATTCGGCTTGAGTTGGGCGGCGTTGAGCGCGGCGTTGACTTCGGGCTTGAGGTCCATCGGTTTGGTGTCGCCGCCCAGCTTCTTGAGCTCGGACAAGCGGTCGGCCGTGCGTTCCTTGGCGAAGCCGCGGATCATCATGCCGCCGAAGGCCAGGTCGGCCATCGCCTCGCCGGCTTTTACCGAAGCGCCGGGCGTACCCCAGTAGTCCGAGACCTTGCCGATGTTGTCGAGCGCAGACAAGGTGAAGGAGCCGACGACCGATCCGAGGAGAGCCCACTGAAAGGCGCGCACGCCGAACTCTCCCATCGTGCTGAGCAGGCGGCCCGTGGTCCCGGCGCCGACGCCGAGCTCGCCGAGGCCGGTGGCCAGACGCCCGAGGCCGGGGATCACATACATCAAAGGATTGAGCAGGCCCTCGCCGAGGCTCTCGCCGAAGGACATCATGCCGCCCAGGACTTCATGCCCATCCTCGGCCAGGCGGCGGCCGTAGGTTCCGGCGCCGAAGTCGCTGAGCGCGTCGTAGCGCTCGTCGTCGCTGACCGGCGCGTTCATCGCCGAGCGGTAGGCCTGCGGCGCGCGGCGCTCGGTGATGCCCTGCAGGGCGAGCGCCTTCTCGCGCCGTTGCTTCGCCTGGGTGTCGAGGATGAAGTCGTTGTCGCCGCCTCCCTTGCGGGACAGGTAGCCCTCGTTCATCTTGTTCTTCCAGGCGCGCCACTCCGCGGTCTCGTGACCGTCCTTGTCGAGGCGCGTCGGCTCGAAGCCTCCGCCCATGAGCAGCTTCATGCCCGGGTTGCGGCTGTAGCCGGCCGTCGCTTCGAGGCGGTACTCCTCATTTCCGGTCACCAGGTAGGCGCCCATCTGCCCGCCGGAGACGATGCCCGTGTAGAGCGTCGAGGCCACATCGCCGCAGAAGCCGAGCACATGGCGCACGCCCCACACGCTCGAGACGGAGCGCGCGGCGGAGCCGAAGGTCGAGGTGCCGTCGAGCTCGTGATCGATCGTGTCCTTGTCGGAGGTCCAGATCTTGCCGTCCATGTTCCACGCCGCGCGCGCGAGGTCGGGGGGGATGTCGCGGCGGACCTTAAACTCGATCTTCTCGTGCTCGTTGGTCCACGGCATCTCCCACTTGCCGAGCCAGCCGAGGC
>JAYTIP010000351.1:0-4008 GCA_043731745.1 Elusimicrobiota bacterium
AGTTCTCGCTCGCGCCGCGTCCGCGGCGCACGATGACCGCGCCCTCGAACACCTGGACGCGCTCGGACTCGCCTTCCTTGACCTTCATATGCACCTTGACGGTGTCGCCGGGCCGGAAATTCGGGGCCGGCGTCTTCTTCTCTTCCATGGCAGCCATCATACGCTTCTCTCCTGACGTCTCTTATTACGCCCGTTTAAGCAGATCGGGACGCTTGCGCTTGGTCGCGGTCTTGGCGGCATCGTGCCGCCAAGCTTTGATTTTCGCGTGGTCGCCCGAGAAAAGAACCTCGGGCACCTCGCGGCCGCGCCAAACTCGCGGCCGTGTGTACTGGGGGAAATCGAGCAGGCCGGAGGCAAACGATTCCGATCCAGCCGCGTCTTCCTTCTTGAGCACGCCGGTTACCCGGCGGGCCACGGCGTCGGCTACGAGCATAGCCGGGAGTTCGCCGCCCGTCAAGACGAAGTCGCCGATGGATATCTCCTCATCCACCAGAGACATGAGCCGCTCGTCGATGCCTTCGTAGTGTCCGCAGACGAGAATGAGGTGCTCGTCCTTCGCGAGGGTCGACGCCTTTTTGTCGTTGAAGGTCTTTCCTTGCGGGGACAGCAGAATGACCTTCGAATTTTTCTTCTTCACGCTGTTGATGGCCTTCTCGAGCGGCTCCGCCATCATCAGCATGCCCGGCCCTCCGCCGAACGGCCGGTCGTCGACTTTGTGGTGCTTGTCGGTCGTAAAGTCCCTCGGATTGACGCAGCCCCACGACACGAGCCCCTTTTCCTGGGCGCGCGCCATCATGCTCGCGTCCATGACGGACGGGAACATGCCGGGAAACAGCGTCACGAAGTCGATTCTCACTAGTCGATTTCCACCGCGGTGCGCACGCCGGCCTTCTGCGCGGCCACTCCCACGACGGAGCGGATCGCCTTGATGACCTTGCCCTGCTTGCCGATGACCTTGCCCTTGTCGCTTTCGTCGACGATCAGGTTCAAGACGGTGGTGTCACCGTCCTGTTCTTCCTCGATCGTGACGGCGTCGGGCTTGTCGGCCAGGCGCTTGACGATAAAGAGCGTCAGGTCTTTCATGAGCATGGCTTACTTGGCGGACGCCGTCTTGAACGCGGCCTTCACGAGGCTGCGCACGGTCTCCGACGGCTGAGCGCCGACGCCGATCCAGTACTCGTAGCGGGCCTGGTCGACCTCGACCTTCTTGCCCTGAGTCTCGGTGCGGGGGTTGTAGGAGCCGAGCACTTCGATCGGCTTGCCCGTCGCGCCGCGGGCCTTCTCGATGGCGACGACGCGGTAGTAGGGCTGGTGCGGCTTACCTTTGCGCTGCATTCTGATGACGACCATTTCTTTCTCCGTTTGCGGCTATTGCTGTGGTTTAAAAGCGGCCCGGGCTTTGAGCTCGAGCTCCCGAAAAGCATTGGCGGGATCCTTCGCGGCGAACACGGCCGAGCCCGCGACGAGGCTGTCGGCCCCGGCGGCGGCGCACTGCGCGATGTTGGCGGCATTCACGCCGCCGTCCACCTGGATCCAGCACTTCAAATTTTTCGCGTCGATGGCCGAGCGCAGCGCGCTCACCTTCGGCATCATGTCGGCCATGAACTTCTGGCCTCCGAAGCCGGGCTCGACTGTCATCACCAGAGCGAGATCGCAAACGTCGAGATTCTTTAATAGGCCGTCGACTGGCGTCGACGGCTTCACCGCGAGACCCGCCTTGGTTCCGAGCGAGCGGATTTTGTTCATCGCCTCCGCCGGATTCGCCAAGACCTCGATGTGGGCGGTCAGGATGTCGGTGCCGGCCTCGACGAACCAGGGGGCGACCTCAAGGGGGTTGGTCACCATGAGATGCGTGTCGACATAAAAGCCCTTCTTCTTCGCGAGCTTGACGAAGTCCGGACCGAACGACAGATTGGGAACGAAGTGGCCGTCCATGACGTCGACGGAAACCCAGTGACAGCCCGCGGCTTTGACTTGATCGAGCTGCTCGCCCAAACGAGCGAGGTCGCCCGCGAGGAGCGAGGGAACCACGGCAATGGTGTTGGCCGCCACGATCACAGGTCCCTCTCGTCGACGAGGATGCCGTTCATGTAAATCTTCACGCGCGCGCCGCCGGTCTCCTGCAGGGGGACCTCGATCTTCGTGCCGGGCTTGCGCACGCCGTTGAACAGCTCGCGTTCGCCGTACTTATCGATGACGACGATGCGCACCTGGCTCTCGGAGCCGCTTTGCGGCAGCTCGTACTTGAAGGTCTTGGCCGCGACGGTCGGTGCCGCGCCCTTGCGGCCGCTGACGAGCAGCTGCACGCGCGCGTCGGCGGAGAGCACGCTGTCGGCCGCCGGCGTCTGCGTCAGCACGGTGCCGTTGGGGAAAAGGGAGGTCGCGTCGGTCTTGATGTCGAGCTTGACGCCCGCGCCCGCGGCCCAGCCCTGGGCGTCGTCGAGCGTCTTGCGCAGGAAGTCGGGCATCAGGGCGACGCCGGCGGGCGGCGCGCCGCCGGAGACGACGAGGTTGACGAGCGCGTCGCGCTCGACGCTGGCCTCGGCCTTCGGGTCCTGCGAGAGCACCATGCCCTTGTCCTGCTTGAGCGAGTAGGACTCGCTGACTTCGCCCAACGCGAGCTGGGACTGGCGCAGCATCATCTCGGCGTTGCGCAGGGGAAGGCCCACCACGGCGGGCGCCAGCACGGTCTGTCCGCCCTGGCTGACGACGACGCGCACGGTCTTGCCCTCGCGCACGACGGTGCCGGCGAGCGGATCCTGGCGCAGCACGGAGGAAATCGGCACCGACGCGTCGAACTCGACGCCACTCTTGCGCAGGCCCAGCGACAGCGGCGCTAATTGATCGAGCGCGGCAGCGATCGAACGGCCCTTCAAGTCGGGCACGGTCTGCGTGCGGCGGGAGTGGAGCAGGCCTTCCATGCCCCAGTTGAGGGAAAAATAGGCGAACGCGAGAAGCGCCGCCGCAACGGCGGCGACCTCGATCGTTCTGACTTCGGAGGACTTGGTGGTCAAATTTTACTTTAACGGCAAAAAGCCGCCCGCGGCCAAACGAAGGCCGTTGGCGAATTCAGCAGCGTTGAGCGGCTTTTTTCCCTCGGGCTGTACTTCGAGGAACCACAGACGACTGCAGGACCCACATTGTACCAAAACACCCCTGCCTCGTTCAACGGCTAGGATGGCTCCAGGGGCGTCTTTCGACGACGGGTCGGACGGCCCGGGGAGGGCCGATTTGAGGACCAAAAGAGTGCCGTTCTTGAGCGGCAAGGTCGCGCGGGGCCAGGACCGGAAGCCGCGGATCAGATTATGAAGCTCGGCCGCATCGCGGCCGAGGTCGATCACGGCATCTTCGCGCTTGATGAGAGGGGCGAGGCTCGAGGCGCCCCCTTGAGGCCTGCGGACGACCTTGCCGGCCGTCAGATCGGCCAAAGTCGCCTCGAATTGGGTCACGCCCAGGGCGGTCAGGCGCGCGAGCAGGCCGGGCGCGTCTTCGTCCGGCCCGATGGCCGTCTCGGTCATCGACTGGACGGGCCCCGTGTCCATGCCTTCATCGAGCCAGAACAGAGAGACGCCGGTCTTCGTTTCACCTTTGACGAGAGACCATTGCACCGGCGCGGCGCCGCGGTATTTTGGCAGCAGCGAGAAGTGCGCGTTGAGAAAACCGAGCTTCGTCGAGGAGAGCACGCCGGACTTCAAAATACGCCCGTAGGCGACGACGAGTGCCAAGTCGGCGCCGAGCGCCTTGAGTTCGGCCTCGATGTCGGCGGGCTTGGCGGGTTGAAGGACTTTCAGGCCCAGTTCGAGCGCGGCGGCCTTCACGGGAGTGGGCGCCGTATCCAAACCGCGTCCAGAGGGCTTGTCGGGCTGAGAGACGACCGCCAGCACCTCCGTTTTAGCGGCGAGCGCCCTCAAAAAAGGGACGGCGGTCTCGGGCGTGCCGAAGAAGAGGGTTTTCATCGTCGAAAACCGGAAGGGATATTCGCGTTATCCACAGCGGCGACTGTCGGCG
>JAYTIP010000352.1:0-6404 GCA_043731745.1 Elusimicrobiota bacterium
GGGCGCGTAGGCGGCGAGCATGTCCGAGGAGACGCGCTCGCCGCGTTCTGCGGCGAGCGCTCTTAGGGTCACCGCGAGATTCATGTGCTCGAGCACGCAACCGTTCCACGAACCCGCGCAGCCTTCATACATCAGGTCCGAGTAGGCCTCGAGCTCCGGACGGCCGAGCGTCAGCGGGTCGAGCATGTCGTGAGCGGCCTCGTGCGCCGCGCCCGCGCCGAACTGGTCGAAGCCCAGGTGCGCGGATTTTCCGCGCACGCGCAGGTGCAGAGGCGCGCTCTCGGAACCCACGGTCGCGTTCGCGCCCATCTCCGGCGGCAGCAGCGGTGAGAGGATGAAACGGTGCCGGCCCGCGTCGTCGCGGCGCAAGTAGGCCGCCACCGAGTCGGGGCGAAGGCCGCGCGACGCCTCGGCCCGTCCCGACTCCGCGAGGCGACCGTATAATCCGGCATTCGCCTTGTAGAAGCGGTCGAAGCGGGACTCCTTGGCGAAGGCGCGCGCCTCCTTTAATAGCGGCTCGAAAGCCGCCGCGCGCGCCGAGCCCTCGCGGTCGCCTGGGGCGGCCAACTCCGGGGGCTGAGACAGGAGAAGAAAAACCTCGGTCAGCTCCCCCCCGCCGTGCTGCTTGAGCAGATCGCGCACGCGCGTCACGGCGGGATGATCCGCGTAGCGGGCGAACTCCACGCGCGCGCTCCGCGCGTACTCGTCTGCGCCCTCGCCCGCCCGCCCCAAGGCGACGAGCACGGCGAGAAGCTCGACGCGGGGGTCGGTCTCGAAAGAGACGGACACGGGGTGGGCCGCACCGGCGGGCGTCGGGGCGACGGGGCCAAGCGGCGGCTCCGCCGGCGCCGCCGCCGCCGACAACGCCGCCGTCAACGCGAACGCCGCGAACCGAATCACGGACGCATCATACGAATTTGAACGGCCGCATCGCGCGCAGGACCGGAGGGCCTATTACACAATAGGTCTAAAGTCCTTTTTTTACTTGACTCCGCCAAGGACCTTTGCTGAAATCGAGCGTCGGAACCTGGTGAGGAGGAATCAAATGAAAAGACTCATGGTGACGGCGGCCGTCGTCGCGGCCGCGCTGCGCGCGGCCGCCCCTGCCTGCGCGCAAGTCGACGGTCAGGTAATTTACGGGTCGGACGACCGCATCGACGTGTATCAGACCGAAAACTCGAAGCTGCGCTCGCTCGCGGACTCGACCGTCGCCCTGATGCAGGCGTCGTCGATCCAGACCGAGGGCGGCGTCTCCAAGCTCGCCACCGAACCCTACGGCACCGGCAACGGCCTGTGCAAGGAAGAGCCCTTTTACGACCAGGTCACCGCGGCGTTCTGCTCCGGGTCCCTCGTCGCCCCCGATGTGATCATGACGGCGGGCCACTGCGTCACCTCCCAGGAGAACTGCGCGGGCATCAAGTTCGTGTTCGGCTTCGCGGTCAAGGAGAAGGACAAGATGCCGGACAGCGTCCCCACGAAGGATGTTTACGGTTGCAAGCAGCTCCTCGGCCGCGAGCAGATCAACGACGGCCAGGACTGGGCGCTCATCAAGCTCGACCGGCCCGTCACCGGCCACGCGGTGCTCAAGCTCAACAAGACCGGCGTGATCGAGAACAAGACGCCCATCGTCGTGATCGGCCATCCGGCCGGCCTGCCCACGAAGATCGCCGGCGGCGCCGAAGTGCGCGACGCGTCGAAGAACGGCTACTTCGTGGCCAACCTCGACACCTACGGCGGCAACTCGGGCTCGGCGGTGTTCAACGCCAAGACCGGGCTCGTCGAAGGCATCCTGGTGCGCGGCGAGCAGGACTATGTTTATAAGGGTTCCTGCCGCGTGTCGAACGTCTGCCCCGCCGACGGCTGCCGCGGCGAGGATGTCACCAAGATAAGCTCCGTCTTCGACAAGATTCCCGCCGGCCAGCACCGCGGCCGCGTCGCCGAGATGGGCCCGACCTTCGCCTCGTTGCTCGAGTCCATCTCGGCCAACGCCTCCCAGCCCTGACCAATCCGACCGACGCCGGATCACCGCTTCCAGCCTTGCGCGTCAGGCTGGAAGCGGTGCCGGCGGAGGAGGACGGCAAGTCCGTTTTCGTCCTTCGCGACCTTGAGGAGCTGACCGACAAGCCCCTCGCCCTCTCCGGCGGCGGCATGCTCCTCGCCTCCCTTCTCGACGGCAAGCGCGGCGTCGCCGAACTGCGCGCCGAGTTCCAAAAAACCGCCGGCGTCGAACTCGAGGAGGAGGCGGTGCGCGGACTCGTGCGCGCGCTCGACGAGGCCGGTTATCTGGAGACTCCCGCAGTCGCGGACAAGCGCCTCAAAGCGGCCGAGTTTTTCCGCGCCAATCCCAAACGCCCGGCGGTGTTCGCCGGGCCCTCCTATCCAGCCGAACCGTTGCCATTGGCCGGAACCTTAGGTGCGTTCTTCACCGCCGACAAAGGCCCGGGAAAGGAAAAGGCCGCCGAGGCGTCGAAGCCCGCGCCGCGCGGCCTCATCGCCCCGCACATCGATTTCACTCGCGGCGGGCCCGCCTACGCTTGGGCCTACCAGGCGCTCTCGGAACGCAAGCCGCCGGACATCGTGATCGCGCTCGGCGTGGCGCACGCCTCTCCCGATTCGCCGTGGGTGTTCACCCACAAGAGCTACGAGACCCCGTTCGGTCCGATGGAGGTCGACGACGAGCTTTACGAGCGCCTGTCCTCGCGCGTTTGGTACGAGCCGCGCGCCGACGAGTGGGTACATAAGAACGAGCACTCCCTCGAGTTCCAGGCCGTCTGGCTCAAGTACCTCTGGCGGGAGAAGGCGCCGAAGTGGATTCCCATCCTCGTCTCGAGCTTCGAACGCTTTTCTCCCGATGAGGCGCCGTCGACGATTCCAACCATCGAAAAAGCCATCAAGGACCTCGGCGAGGTCTTGAAGGCCGAACTCGCCAAAGGCAAGACGGTCATGATTCTCAATGCGATCGATCTCGCGCATGTCGGGCCGCGCTTCGGCGACGACCTCGAGATCACGCCCGAGCTCGAGAAGACGATCGAAAACGAGGACCGCAAGTCGCTCGTCGACGCGCTGGCGCTCGACGCCGACGGCTTTTACCGTTCCGTCGTCGCGGACGGTCATTGGCGCAGGGTGTGCGGGCTCTCGGCCCTGTACACGGGCGTGCGCCTGATGAAGGCGATCGGGGTCAGCGGCCCGGGCCGGCTGCTCAGCTACGGCCAGGCGCCCGATCCGGCCGGCGGCGTGGTCTCTTTCGCGGCCGCGATCTACGAGTAGGCGAGCAGGCGAACGCCGAAGGCGAGGAACAGCGCGATCATCGCGTGCGCGCAGAACGCCGCGACGCGTTCACCGATCGGCAGCGGAGCGTCCGCGTCCTGAAGCTCACCCTCGAGAAACCGCGGCGCCCGCCGGCCGCGACGGTTCCAGGCGCCGACCGCCAGCGCGAGGCCGCACGCGGTGAAGAAAAGTCCTCCGGTCCGTGCGCCGGGCCCTCCGGCTCGGACCGCGATCGCCGCACCCGTCGCGGCGCACCACAGCAGGCCGAGCCCGACGCCCGCGAAGAACAGACCGCCGAAACGGTAGGCGAGCACGCGCCGGCGACGCTTGCCCGCATCGCCGCTCGAGGGCTCGTCGGCGCCGACGGCCTGGCGCCACTGCCTTTCCCACGAAAGGGCGTCCTCGGCGTTCTTGCGGGCCGCGGCGGCCAGCGAGACCCCCATGAGCGCGAACAGCGCTCCGGAAAACGCCGTCCACTCGCGCGCGAGGTTCATCTCCGCTAGGGCTTGAACCACATGAACGCGCCGATTCCGACGAACAGCAGCGCGGCGCCGCGACGCAGGACGATCTCGGGCACGAGACGCGCGATCCCCTCGCCGAACAGCACGCCCAGGCCGGTGACCGCCGCGAGCGCGGCGGCGCCGCCGAGAAACACCGACAGCGGCTCCTTCGTCGAGGCGGTGAGGTTGATCGCGGCGAGCTGGGTCTTGTCTCCCATCTCGGCCAAGAAAAGCGTCCCAAAAGTCACGGCGAAAACGCGGAGATTCATCCCGCGATTATAGGCTTTTCGGGGCGGGAAGTTCCGAGGGGTCCGGGGCGTGCGCTTGAGCCCAGACGGCGGAGAGCTCGGCGCCGTAGGCGAAGGCCTCGCCGGGGGCGGTCGTGAACAGGTCGTTCTCGAAATTGAACAGCTCCGCGTTTTGAGAGAAATTATAGGAGCCCGTGATCAGCAGGGCGCCGTCGACGACGACGAACTTGTGATGCAGGACGCCGGTCCCGTCGCGGCCCGCGCTGATTCGCAGCGGCACGCCCGCCTTCGAAAGGGACAGCACCGCGGTCGAGCGACGGGACTGCGACATGTCGCAGACGACGCGAACCGTCACGCCGCGCTGCTTCGCCGCGATCACGGCGTCGGCGACGCGCTGAGAGTAGAGGCTGAAGATCGCCATGTCGATCGAGGAGCGCGCGCGGCCCAGCGCGTCGACGATCAGGTCCTCGACGCCGCCCTCGGGCGAGAACGCGTAGCGCGGGTAATTCCCTCCGGCGAAAGAGACGGGGCGCAGCGGGTCGGAGGGCGGCGCGCCCAGCCCCGCGCCCGTGACGGGCGCGGCGGCCGCGCCGACGGGGCTCGCCAAGTTCCACATCCAGTCCCAGTACCGCGCGTAGCCCTCGATGAGCGCCGCGTCGTCGCGAAACAACGCGTTCTCGAAATTTTTGTCGTCGGCGGCGCGCGTCCAGTTGAAGGAGCCGGTCTCGAGCAAGGCGCCGTCGAATACCGCGAATTTGTTGTGCATGATGCCGAAGGATCCGCCGCCTTTGAGCAGGCGTACGGGCACGCCGGCCGACACGAGGCTCTGGTACTCGGGAGAGGCGCCGGAGGAGCCGGTCGCGTGGCCCATGTCGTAGACCATGCGGATCTGCACGCCTCGGGCCTTCGCCCGAAGCAAAGCGTCCGCGACCTCGGAGAGCTGCAGGTCGTAGACGGCGAGGATCAAGGTCTTATCCGTCTTGTCGATCGCGGCGACCAACGACTGCGGAATACGGTCGGTACGGCTGAACTGCACGCCTTTGATCGACAAGCCTTTGAACGAGACGAATGAAACGGGCGGAAGGGCCGCGAACGGCGGCAAAACGGCCGCGGGAGGCGGAATGACCGGCAACGGGAAAGGCGTGGCGATGGCCGAGGACCAGCCGGCGTCGGGAAGACCGGCCCAGGACGGAGAACCCGCGGCCAAGAGGAGCGCGAGGGCACCTCCCAATATCTTCATCTTGTGAGCATAGGCCCTTTCGCATGGTCGTGCCTGGGCCCAGGGGCCCACGCTGATCTAGGACTAAAGGCCTATGAGCGTCTTCTGGACGGGCCCGCGACATGACTGCTACCATGGGAGCGCGTGAGAACCGCCAAGGAGTGGTCCGTGTACCTCGTCCGCTGCGCCGACGCGAGCCTTTACACCGGCATCGCCAAGGACGTGGAAGCGCGCGTCAGCGCTCACAACTCCGGCCGCGGCGCGGCCTACACGCGCAGCCGCCGCCCCGTCGAACTCGTCTATAAGAAGAAGGGCCTGACACGCTCCGCCGCGCTCATCGAGGAGGCCCGCATTAAATCGCTCGAGCGTCCCGAGAAAATAGCCTTCCTCAAAAAGGCCGTTCGCGGCGCCGCTCGCGCCGCCGGCGCGCTCGCCCTGCTGTGGTCGCTGGCTTGCCCCGCCCGCGCGGTGCCCGGCTTCGACACCGAGAACGCGATCACCTTCGCCTCGGCGACCGCGCAAGCTTTCACGGGAGACACCGGGGGCGCCGCGTACGCGCCCCTGCGCATGTATTACCTTCCCGCGATCTCGAGCGGCGCCCCGCACGCGAGCTCGGGCACTGCGATCCTCTCCGCGACCTCGGTCAACGGCATCGCGTGGGTGAAGGAAGCCGGCGTGCGCGTCGACACCAATACCGTCCCGTCGGTGTCCGCGAGCTCGATTACCGGCTGCGCGTTGCTGCCGCTCGCGGGCGGCGGATTCCGCATGCTGTACTCGATCGTCTCGACGACCGGCGCCTTTCGCATTCACAGCGCGACCTCCGCCGACGGCCTCGCTTGGGCCAACGAAGCCTCCGTCGCGGTCGACGGCGCCTCGACGACCTATGTGGGCACGCCGCGCCTCGTCAAGCTCAACTCCGGCGACTGGCGCATGTATTACATCCGCGACGCGTCGCTCGGCAACAACCTCTCGAACCGGCGCATCTTCACCGCGCGCTCGATCGACGAGGGCGCGACCTGGACCTCGTTTACGCTCACGATGTCGACGCTCGCCTACGAGGCGGGCGCGGCGAAACAGACGGACGGGACCGTCCGTCTGTTTTATACCCAACCGCTCGCCTCGGGCTCGAGCGCCACGGTGATCGTCAGCGCGCTCTCGAGCGACGCCCTC
>JAYTIP010000353.1:0-12288 GCA_043731745.1 Elusimicrobiota bacterium
CTCGGGCGGCACGATCGGCGCGGGCCCGGGCGCTTATCTCCCGGCGGCGAACATCCCGGCGATTTTCAAAAAGGCCAACGTCGTTCCGCCGCTGGCGACGGTCGATCTCAGCCCTTCAGACCGCGTCATCAACAAGGCGTTGTCCGTCGTCAACCTGGAGGCGTACTCGCGCGGCGACACCGTCAACAAAGAGTCCAGCGAAGGAACTCAGGCCGCGATCTGCCGCTTCCTGGTCCAGGCCAAGTACGATCCCGACGAGGCGTGGGGCCTGTCCAAGGCCGCTCGCGACAAGCCCGGCGCGGATCCGGGCGACCTCGACCTGCGCAACGCGGAGCATTACCTCTACGCCTACTCCACGACGAACAAGCCCGGCGGCTGGGGCGACAGCACCCCGGTCCAGCTCCTGATGGCCGTCGGTTGGACGCCGTTTAAGACGGTGACCAAGCATGTCCGCCCCACGAGCACGCCGTCCATGGAAGAGGCGAAGTGGGGCGTGAAGGGCGCGTGGGCCGGCCAGCACCCGCCGGACTGGCGCTCGACCTGCGAGCCCAAGTCGGGCACCTCGATCTAATTGCTAAACTGACGGCATGGCCGCCATCCGCGCCGCCGTCGAGGCCGATCTTCCCGCGATCACGGAAATTTACAACCAGTCCGTCCTTCGCGGCACCGGCACTTTCGACACCGAACCGAAGACCGCGCCCCAACAGCTCGAGTGGTTCCGTCGTCACGGCCCCTCGCACCCCGTGATCGTCGCCGAGGAGTCCGGAAAAATCGTCGGCTGGGCCAGCGTGACTCAGTACTCCGACCGCTGCGCGTACGCGCGCACCGCCGAGGTGTCCGTGTACATCGACGAAGGGGCGCGTGGCCGCGGGCTGGGCGGCGTACTGCTCGATGCGATCCTCGTCGCCGCCAAGAAGGCGGGCCTCCTTCAAATTCTCGCGCGCATCACCGACGGCAACGAGGCCAGCCTCAAGCTGCACGACAAGCGCGGCTTCTTGCGCGTCGGCGTCCTGCGTCAGGTGGGGGAGAAGTTCGGCAAGGTTCTCGATGTGAACCTCCTGCAGAAGTCGCTGGCGCTGCTCCTGTTGTTTCTCTCCATCACGGCGCGCGCCGGCGTCGAAGAATCCCTACGGGAGTCGGTCGTGCGCCTGACCTCCGGCGACGTCGCCGGCGCCCGGGCCAAAGCCGAAGAAGCGGTCGCCGCCGCTCCGAACGATCCTCGCGCGCAAGAGCAGCTCGGCAACGCCGCGTTGGCCGCGCTCGACTGGAAAACGGCCGAAGCCGTCGCCGGCCGCGCCCTCTCCGCGGGCGAGACGCCGGCGCGCCTGCTCCTGCGCGCCAACGCGCGCCTGGCGGGCGGCCTCTACGACGGCGCCCGCGCTGACGCCGAGCGCGCCGCTTCCCTCGCCCCGGCCAGCGGACGCGCCCGACTGCTCGTCGCCGTCGCGATGGAGGCTCAAGGCCGCCCCGTCGAGTCGGTGATGGCGGAGTACCGCCGTGCCGTCGAGCTCGACGCGACGCAGGCCGGAGAGATGGACGCCGCCCGTCGTCGCCTTTACCCGTCCCAGCCGCCGCCGGCAGCGGGTGCGCGCCTGGGGCCGATCCTCGTCATCCTCGCGATCTCCGCGCTGTTCGGCTGGGTGTGGGGCAAGGCGACCAACGCGGGCGAGGAAGCTCTCGCCGCGCCCGCGGCGCGCGCGGCGCTTTTGCCTGGAACCGGCCGCTTGACCGCGCGCGAGGCTCTCGCAGCCGCCGCCGACGCCGTAAAATCCGGCTCGCCTGATCCACGCGAACTCGGCGAGGCCCTCTACGCGCGCCTCACGGGTCGCCCGGCCTACCCAAGAGACACGGACCGCGCCCTCGGCCGCTACCTGCCCGCCACCGAGGCGGCGAAGGGCCTTCCTCACGGCATCGATTCGTTCTTCGCCCGCGCTCTTTCGCCCGAGCCGTCGCGGCGCTACGCCACCGCGTCCGAGCTCCTCGGCGCTTTCCGCTCCCTCGTCGACCCCGCCGTCCTATAATGCCGACGAAACTTCGTGCCTGACCTGAAGTTTCGGTCGTTTCAGTGCGGCGGGGGGAAGGGGCGCGGGTAGGAGGGAACGGTCTTCCACTTCGAGCGGTCGGTGGGGGTGCGCTTGAAGTAGTCGAAGACGCCGCCCGCGGGATCTCGGCCCATGTCGCGGCTCGAAGGGATCTGGGGCAGGCGCACGAACAGGATCGCCTGCAGGTCCTCGGCGATCTCCTTCTCGATGGGCGAGAACTCGCGGCCGACGGGCTCCGCTCCGAAGGAACCGGCCATGCTCAGCAGGTCACCGCCGACGGCGGTGAACTGCGAGCGCGGGAAAGAACGGGTCGGCTCCTCACGCAACGACTGATAGATCTGTTCGCCCGCCGCCGGATCCTTGGACACGGCCCCGACGGTCTTAGCGATGAGCCTCGCGATCAAGGACGGCGTCGGGCCGCTCTCGGGGAACTTCCAGCCCTGCTCGCGCACGGGATCGGAGATGAGCGCGGTGCAGTTGAGATGAGTGTGCTCGTACTTGATGCTCTGCGCGTAATACTTCGCGTACTGCTCCTTGAACGCCTCCTGGAACTTCGCCGGCACGCGCGCGTCCTTCATCACCATGACGAGCACATACGAGGGGCGGTACCAGCTCTGGCCGCTGTTGAGGTCGGTCATGTACTTGTCCATCGGCGTCATCGCGGCGATGATGCCCTTCTCGCTGACGGTGTTCATGTCGTAGAAATTGTCGAACATCCAGTCCGCCATGCTGCCGCCGGGGCCGTAGCGTCCGGTGAACAGGCTCGAGTGACCCGCGAGCGCCTCGTCGTCGTCGCCCTGCGCGCCGTTGAGCATGAAGCCCATGACGGGCATTCCTTCCCAGGCGCGCGAAGTTCCTTCCTTCTGCCACAAGAGCTTGGTTTCGAAGGGGCCCTTCGCGCCGCCTTTATCGGCGGCCACGAGCGCGTCGATGTCGCCCGCATTCTTCACATCGGCTTCTTTGAGCGAGGCCGCGTCGATGCGGTAATCCTCGGGCCAGATCGTGCGCGCCACGAGCGTTTTGACTCCATCCTTCTCGACGAACTCGCCGCGGATGCGCACCGTGCGCTCCTTCATATAAGCCAGGCTCGAGTCGTCGTAGTAGGAGTGGTTGGAATCGATCTTGGGCACGAGGTCGAAGGGCATCACGGTCCCGTCTTTGAGCGTGACGGACCGGCCGTCGGCGTTGATCTTGACGCCCTCGATCATCTCGTGCGAGCCGATCCAGACGAGCCCAGCGGCACCGGTCTTGGGCGTCGCGATCACATCGTCCATGAAATACCACTTGCCCTGCTCGGGGGCGCGGCACAGAACGCAGCGGCCGGAGCCGAGCTCGTATTCCTCTTCCGGATACAGACCGAGGAATCCGCTGGTAAGGCCATTGGTGGACGACGGGAGAACTTCCTTCGCGGGAGCGACCGGTGCGACTTGCGCGGGCTCGGCGGCCGGTGCGAGGTTCCCGGCGGCCTTCGTCGGCGCGGGTGCGACGCGCCAGGTTCCGGCGACGGGGGCGGCGACGCCGCCGCCGAAGAGCTTGGAACCGTCGAAACGCTGATCGGAGAGTGCGGAGGCGGCTTGCGCCAGGATTAGGAGCAGCGCGACGGGGGAAATCTTCATTACTTAGATTATAACCGACGAGCGCCTCGTTTCATGGGGCATTGGCCCCAGACCGGTCCGGTTGCTAGTTCAGCGTAGGCCGCCGTCGAGGGACTGTCCGAACACCTGGGGAGTCTGCGCGCGGTTCTGGCGGCGCGCCTCGTCCTGCACGCGAGGCTTGAGCGCGGCGTACACCTCGGACACGGTGCCGCGTCCGGCGGTCTCGGTCAGCGCCTTGAGGAGGTTATAAGTGAAGAGCCCGTGGCCCTGATCCTCGAGCGCTCCCGTGATCTCATCGGAGGACGACGCCGACAGGGATACGACCTTGCCCTCGCCGGGGCCGAGGTCCATCTTGGCGACGAGCGGGCGCGTGCCCGAGGCCAGCACGGAGCGTCCGCCCGCGCCGGAGAAGCAGGAGTCGAGTGCGACGAGCACGCGCTTGGCCTTGAGCGCGGCGAGCTTGGCGTAGAGCCGCTTGATCGGGTAGGCGGTTTCCTCGAGATACTGCGGGTCGCCGTCCATCGGCACGAGGTAGGCCTGCGAGGTCTTCGCGTCGGGCGCGCCGTGGCCGGAGAAATAGAACAGCACGGTCGAGCGCTCGGTCACGTTGTTGGGCAGCCACGCCTCGAGGTTCTTGGCGAGGCCGGTGCGCGTGGCCTGGGTGCCGGTGAGAAGGACGATGTTGCGTTGGGGATAACCCATCGCGAGCAGGTGAGCGTTCATCGCCTTGGCGTCGCGCTCGGCGAAGCGGGCGTCGGGCAAGGTGTTGTACTTCTCGACGCCGATGACGAGCGCGTAGGCGTCGGGGTTCTCGGAGACCTTGTAGGCGGGGGCGTCGACGTCCGACTTGTAGACCACGGCGGCGGGCACCGCGGGGGCGGTAGGCGCGGGGGCCGCTTTCGCGGTCTCTGCGGCGGCTTCCTTCATCATTTGCGCGAGTTCTGCCTTGGTGACGCCGCCGGAGACCGGCGCCGCGGCGGCTACAGGGGCTTGGCTCATCCTCTCCAGCAACTGGATGGCCGTGTTATTCTTGCGAATGATCTCTTGAATTCTCGGATCATTGACGATGTCCGAGTTGCCGGGAGATTGAAGATTTGCGGTGCTTTTCTCGAACACGGCGCGAGCCGTCTCCACATCCGCGCCGCGCGAGATGAGCAGACGCACGAGCCCTGAATTTCCCTGCATAGCAAAGTTAGCCAACAACTTGCTTCCCATTTCTTTATCGAATGGGACACCGAGGCCGACCAATAGCTCGAACATCGGTGCTTTCGTCACGACGGCGAGGATGCCGCGATTCGCGCTGTCGTTCAAGTCGGCACCCTTGGCCGCGAGAGCCTTGACCAGCGGCTCGTCGTCGGCCCAGGCCGCGAGCATCAGCGCGTTATAGCTGTTGAAAAGGTTGCTTTCGGATTTGATGATCGCCGCATTGGCGTCGGCCCCGCTCTCCACGAGACGCAGCGCGTCGGCTTTGCGCTTCTCAAGAATGGCGAGAACGAGTTCGCGTCCTTGATTACCCCGCACCTGAAGGTTCGGGTCCACGGCCAGGAGGGGGAAAATGCGATCCCGATTTTGACTGACGGCGGCGAGGAACAGCGGGGTCTTGGTCGCCCTCACAGCCGGCAGCATTTCAACGCAGCCCGTCAGCGTAACGATGGAAGCTAGGGACGCGAAAATAAAGGCCGCGACTGTAAGAGTTCTCATATTGCGATTATACTCCATCCGCACCTTGCCTCCTTTGATAGAATCCCGACCATGCCCGACATCGAGAAACTCATCGCCGCGTTCGAAGACCCCGCCATCGTCGAATTGATGGTGAATCCGGACGGCTCGGTGTACGCGGAAACGGAGGGCAAGGGTGTGGAGCGTCTGCTCGTGGCACCCACGCCCCAAGATGTCGCGGCCTTTCTCAACGGCGTGATCGGCACCGGGGAAACCTTCGGCGCCGACCGCCCTTACGCCGACCTGTCCGCCGTCGACGGCTCGCGCGTCCATGTGATCGCGCCGCCGCTGGTGAAGGGACTCGCGGTCACCATCCGAAAGCGCCCGGCGCAACGCCCGGGACTTGAGGCGCTCGTGAACGCGGGGACCTTGTCCCAAAGCTGCGCGGATTTCCTGACCTACCTCGTGGGCCAGAAGCAGAATATCCTGATCGCGGGAGGCACGAGCTCAGGCAAGACCACCTTGCTCGCGGCCCTGGCGGCGAAGGCCGGCCCCGACGAGCGCGTCGTCGTGCTCGAGGACACTCCCGAGCTCACCTTGCCGCAAAAGCACTCGTTGTACTTGCGCACCCGCATCCGCGACGCCGGGGGACGGCCCGATGTGACCTTGCGCGACCTGGTGGTCAACACCTTGCGCATGCGCCCCGACCGGATCATCGTGGGCGAGACGCGCGGGCCCGAGGCGTCGGACATGCTCCAGGCGATGAATGTCGGCGCCGACGGCATGGTCACCACGCTCCACGCCAACTCCGCGCGCGAGGCGCTGGGGCGACTTGAAACCCTCGTCCTGCAGGCGGGCCTCGACATGCCGCTCAAGGCGATCCGCTCCAACATCGTCTCCGCGGTCGACTTCATCGTCTTCATGGCGCGCCTGGGCGACGGGTCGCGCAAGGTCATGCAGGTGTGCGAGCTGACCGGGATGGAGATCGAGACGATCAGCATCTCGGACCTGTTCACCTACGAGGTCCGCAAGGGCGGCTCGGTCATGCGCGCCACCGGGTCCATGCCCCGGTTCTACGACCGCCTGCGCAAGCAGGGCGTCGAACCGCCCATGGACTTCTTTCGCTCGAATTGATAAATTCCGCCATGGCCAAAAAAGTCCTCGTCATCGACGACGAACCCGAGATGCTCAGCCTCGTGAAGTACACGCTCGAGCACGGAGGGTTCGAAGTCCATACCTGCGACAACGGGCGCCACGCCTGGGACTCGATCGCCAAGGTCAAGCCCGACGTGCTCGTGCTCGACGTCATGCTGCCCGGCATCGACGGCTACTCGCTCCAGCTCAAGATCGCGGCCGAGCCCACGACGAAGGATCTTCCGATCATCGTCCTGACTGCGCTCGAGCCGTCCAAGACCCTTTTCCAGAAGTTCCCGCAGGTCGTCGGCTTCATGACGAAGCCGTTCAAGACCGAGGAGCTGCTCAAGACCGTCCAGGACGCGGCGGCCAAGGTCGCGGGCTGATCCCGTGGCCGAGGAACCGGGCTTTGACGCGATCGTCGTAGGAGCCGGCCCCGCCGGTCTCGCCGCCGCCATCACCATGGCGCGCGCCGGTCTTAAAGTCGTCGTCCTCGAGCGCGGAGAGTACCCCGGCGCCAAGAACGTGCAAGGCGCGGTCCTGTACTCGAAGATGCTCCACGAGCTCGTTCCCGATTTCTGGAAGCTGCCCGACGCCCCCGTCGAGCGCCCGATCGTCGAGCAGAAGACCTGCATCACGACCGAAGATTCCTACGTGACCGTCGGTTATAAATCCCTCAAGTTTCTTGAGGGAGTGCCGAACTGCTACTCGATCATCCGCGTCCACTTTGACCAGTGGTTTGCGAAGCAAGCCGAGGCCGCGGGCGCCGAGGTGTACTGCGGCATGATGGTCCGCGACGTCTTGAAGGACTCGACTGGAAAGGTCATCGGCATCAAGACCGCCGAGGGCGACGAGCTCACGGCCAATGTCGTCATCGCCTGCGACGGCGTCAACTCGATCATCGCGCAGAAGGCCGGCTTCATCGACGAGTTGAAACCGAGCGAAGTCGCGTTGGGATCCAAAGAGGTCATCGCGCTCCCGTCCTCCGTCATCGAGGACCGCTTCCAGCTCAACCCCGGCGAAGGTGCCACGATGGAGATGTTCGGCTCCGTCTCCTTGGGCATGCTCGGCTACGCGTTCCTATACACCAACAAGGAATCGCTGGCGCTCGGCGTCGGTTGCAAGCTCACCGACTACCAGAAGAAGGGCCTGCGCCCCTCCGACCATCTCGAGTATGTGAAGCAGCACCCGCTCGTCAAAAAGCTGATCTCGGGCGGCAAGACGCTCGAGTACTCCTCGCATCTGATCCCCGAGGGCGGCTACAAGTCCATGCCGCCCTTGGCCAAGGCCGGCTTCCTCGTCGCGGGCGACGCCGCCCAGATGACGAACCCCGCCTACCGCGAAGGCTCCAACCTCGCCATGACCGCGGGCAAGCTCGCCGGCGAGACCGTCATCGAGGCGAAGAAGAAGAACGACTATTCGGAAGCCTCCCTTTCCCTTTATAAGAAGAAACTCGAAGAGTCGTACGTCCTGCCCGACATGGAGGATATCCAGGATCTCGAGCATCATGTGGAGAACTCTCCCGGCTTCCTCGAGTTCTACCCCAAGCTCGCCTGCGAGCTGGCACAGCTTCGCTTCACCGCCGACGGCGTGCCCAAGCGAACTCATCTCAAGACGGCTCTCGGCATGGTCGCCAAGCGCGGCTTCCTCCGCGTCGCGCGCGACCTGTTCCCTCTGCGCAAGGTGGCGATCTAAATGGATATCAAAGACATCAAGATCGAGACGACGGTCGAGACCAAGCTCGGCCACATCGAGTGGAAGAAGTCCCCCGAGACCCACATCACGCTCAAGAACTCCGGCGCGGATTCGCCGTGCGCGACGACCTGTAAGGACAAACCGTGCACCACGGTTTGTCCCGCCAAGGTGTACGAGTGGGAAGCCTCCCACAACAAGGTCATCGTCAACTACGAGAACTGCATCGAGTGCGGCGCCTGCCGCATGCTCTGCCCCTGGGACAACATCGTCTGCGAGTGGCCCGGCGGCGGCATGGGCGTGAAGTACAAGTACGGCTGACGGCCGTCTTTCCCCTGGCGTAACACGACGGGCGGGGCTATACTCCGCATGAGGACCCCCCTCATGTCCCGAAGCCTCCTCGGCCTGCTCGCCGTCCTTCTGCTCTCCGCGACTTTACGCGCGGGTGAGCCCCGCGCCCCCGACGCCCTTTTCGACGCGTCGCGTCCGGACGCCTTCGCCACGGGCCAAAAGGAGTTCGTTCTCGCTCTCGAAGGGGGGCGTTACGCCCTCAGCGACGGGCACCTTCTCGACACGAAAAGCAGCGCGCCTCTCACCAACGCTCAGGTCACGGCGCTTTTGGCGGCGAAGACGGGGGGAGCCGAAGGCAAGGGCACGGACGGCTCCACGCCCAAGACGGGGGACGCGAAAGCCGCCGAGGACGCGACGGCTCGTGGCCAGGCCGTCCTCGGCAAGACGAATTTCGACGGTTCACAGGCCAAGACGGACGGTACCGACGGACCGCCGCCGACCGGGACCGCAGCGCTACCGCCGGCCCGCCTGCAAGCTCTATTTCTCAATCAGCTCGTCTTCACCGGCAATCCGAAAGAGAAGGCGGCGATGTCGGATGCCGTCGAGAACATCCTGAGAACGAGGACGGGGCGAGAGCTCGTGGCTCAGTACGTCGACGAGAAGGGTTCCGCGGAAATCGTCATGGGCAACATTCCCGGCTCGACGATCGTCATCCGCGACGGGCGCAAGGTGCCCTCGGGTTCCGGCGGAAATACGGCGGTGGAACGGGATCCTCCGCTCGTCACCCTCAATCGCGATTACATGGACGCGGACCCAGATTACCGCCGGGTCGCCATGGCGGGGACCTTGGCCCACGAGTTGCTCGGCCACGCGTTCGCGACTCAGCGCGCGAACCGGGCGAAGCTGGCTCATTCCGTGAACTACTATTACCGCGGCGACGAGATCGGCGCCGAGCTCGTCGGTTGGCTCGTGGAGAACGAGCTGTCGGGCAAGGTTATCGACGGCGATCCTGATTCCTTCCTCGCCGATCCGGAGAAATACTACCGCTCGCTTTGGAGCAATCAGCCGTATTACGTCAACATCTTAAGCCCGCGGGACATGAAAAATCCCCTGCCGGTGCTCAAGGCTCGCCGCGCCGAACTTAGGCGCAGCCGCGCTAAGACGGCGAAAGATCGTATGGATAATGCCGCTTGGCGTCCCGTCGTCGAGCACTTCGTGAAAGTGCACGGAATCGCCAGGGGCCGCCTTAAGCCCGCGGTCGACGCCATAGACTTATTCGAGCACTGGGCCGTCGACCAGGTTCGCCAACTCGACGCGATCTCACTCAATTTGGAGACTCGGATCACGGCGTGGTCGTCGCCCGCGGGACAGACGGAACTCGCCGAGCTTAAGGCGGGCGGGGACTCGGCGTTCCTCAAACGAGCCGACCAGCTCCTCGTCGATCGCCGCGCCGAGTTGCTGCGTCAGCGCGATCAAGCGGCTTCGGGCAACGCGCCTGCGCCGCCGATTCCCCTACCCAGTCTGATCGTCAAGACGCCCGGCGATCCGAACTCGCCCATCGATCTCAACGACCTTGCGGTCATGCAGGCCAAAGACGTAGAAGATCACGCCGAAGATCCGGCGCACTGGAAAAAATGAAACCAAAAACTCTTGCCGCCCTGATGTTGATCATCGCGCCGCTGGCCGGCGCGGCCGAGGTGACCGTGACCAAGACTCCCACCGCCGCCGTCGCCGCCTTGGTGCGCTTCACCGCGCCCAAGGGCTGGACCGCCTCGGATTACGCCAATGGCCCGGACCCGGTCGTTCGCCTGGAAAATCTCTCCGACGCGATCACGATCAAGGCTTACGGCGCGCCGGGCTCCGCCTTCGCCACGCCGGAGATATTTCTGCGCGGTCCGGCCGCGACCTCGCAGGGCGCGGCGCCCGTTGAGGACGGCACCGCCACGGTCGCCGGACGCAAGCTGACCGTGTACCGGCGCCGCTTTCCCGTGAATCTGCCCGATCCGCACGGCCCGCCGGCGCCGTTGATGCTGGGGAGCGAGGCCTTCGTGATCCTGCCCGTCGCGGGCAAGAACTTCGTCGTGATCTCGAGCGTCCGCGACAGCCCGTCTCCCGACATCGAGCGCGCGGGGCAGAAGGCCTGGACGGCGTTCCTGAAGACCGTCAAGCTCGCCGGAAAAACGAAGCGCTGATCCGCTAGTGGTTGCCGTGGCGCCCGTCGTGGCGCCGGTTATGGCCCAGCTTCTTGGCCTTGCGGTGGCCGTGGTGGTGACGAATCATTTGCCAGGTCACGAAGACGATGGCCGCGGCCGTGAGCGCGAGCATGCACCAGGTCAGCAGCGGGCTCGAGGACTTCACGATGAACGGAATGGTGAGCGCGCTCAGGGTTAGAAGGAGTAGTTGATGTCCATGAAGACCGAGAGGCCTTCGCGCCCCATGCCGAAGTCGACCGAGCCCACGACCTGGGGCTTCGCGACGGCGCGGATCGCGGCGCCGACGACCGGGCGCGCGTAGCGGGCGGCGGCGACCTGCGGGTTGTCGAAGACTTCGCCGAGCCCGATGAACAGGGCGAGCTGGAACTCGGTCGTGACGCCCGCGGTCCTCTTCTCGGCGATCTTAAAGCGTTGCTCGACGTTGACCGTCGCCATGCCGCGGTCGACATAGCGCCCGTCGCCGTAGGCGCGCAGGCTGTATTTGCCGCCGAGGTGGGGGAGGATCCAGAACGGGGGCGTCGGTCCGAGCAGTTGTTCGTACTTGGCCTGGATCGCGAAGACCCGGCCTTTGTGCGGGTCGCCCCAGGGTTTGAACCAGCGGGTGTCGAGGCCGTAGCGGCTGTAGTCGTACTGGCTCTCGTACCCGCGGATCGCGTATTCGGCGAAGGTTTCGGCGTACACGCCCTTGCCCGTGGTGACGCCGTGGTCGCGGGTGTCGTAGCAGAGCGAGAAGCGGTTTTCGTTGGTCTGTTGGTAGCGGCGCGAGGTTTGTCCTGGGTAGACGGACGAAAAGGTGGCGAAATTCTTTAGGACGCCGTCGAGAATGCGGCCGGCTTGGTAGTGCTTCGAGTAACGGACGCGGAAAGGCGAATCGTGGGCGAAAGGATGGCCGATGCCGGCTTTGTACTGGGTGTACTCTTCTTTGTAATTGGCCTCGCCCGATTTCGCGGAGTCGGGCCCGAAGCCGTAGAAGCGCTGCCCGGCGTCGACGTTGTACTGAAGACGAACGAAGATGTCGAAGTCGGTGCCGGCCACGCTGCCGTCCTCGTACTGGCCGAGCGCCTCTCGCTCGTACTTCGAGAATGATCCGCGTAGGATCAGCGCCGCGTCTTCCTGCGGATAGTAATAGTATCGGTAGGTGGGGATGAGCTTGAAGTTCTTGTTGTAGGTCAGCGAAGGCGCGTGAATCTGTTCGATGCGGTCGTCGTGCGCCCCTTGCAGCACCCAGATCGGCATCACGCCGAGGGTGATGCCGCGGTTCGGGTCGGTGTCCATGATGGGCAGACGGATGAACATGCCGCGGTTGAGCGGCTTGATCATCCAGCGCACGATACGCGGGGTCTCGTCTTTCGTCGGCGCCTGGACGACGGCTTTGGGGATATTGCGGCTCGGGATGACCTCGACGGACTGCGCGTCGTCGTTATTGGCGGGCTTGGACGCGCGCCGGTCCGCCGCGAGCGCCGGAGCGGCGGCGAGCGAGAGGAGCAGGAGCAGCGGCGCGACCCCCGACTTTTTCATCGGCGGGGAGTTTATCATTCCTGAGGGAGCCGGGCCAGGCTCCAACGCGCCTGTTCGGCCAGGACGGGGTCCGCGTCCTCTCGGGAGGACTCGAGGATGTCCCGGTATTTCGACAGCCCGGAGTGGCCCATGGCCAGCAGCGTA
>JAYTIP010000354.1:0-4211 GCA_043731745.1 Elusimicrobiota bacterium
TGTAGTAAAGAGTCGGGTCCTTTTCCCAAAGAGAATCGATCGATTCGATGAGGATGACGTGTCCTTTGGAGTCAGGAAGATAGCGGAGGCAATCGATAAGAGCATTCCAGTTCCGGCCGTAATTTTCGGGGAATTCCAATGCCTTCCCGAAGGACTCAATAATCGTTTCAGCGCTGAAAGTGCTCGGCAGGGGCACTTTCCAAATCCGAAAGCCGAGTTCTGCGCTCGCTTGGCGAGCCTCAGTTTCACGCTTGGGGGACAGGCAACAAAGATGTTCTTTTGACGAGTCGGCTATTCTTTCGGCAAGACTTTTGGACGGGGCGTTCATAAAGATGGGGGGATGAAAGTATGGCTGTGATCCGGAGGGCTTCCGATTATGATTTTGTAGCGGCCCTGTTCATAAGCCATCGCGCCATCCTCCCGGGCTCATTCTCGGCATTACGCCAAGTCTGAAGCGTCGGCGGTCGCGGCAATTTCCGCGCTGTTGGTCACTAGAAGCACTTTGAAGGGAATCTTCTGATCCCGCCATTCATGCCAATGCTTCCCGCTGAAACGCAGGCTATCAAGCAGCGACTGATAAGAGTCCGGCGACTTAAGAAAAAGCGCGTCGATGTCGTTGATGACGAGGAGATGCCCCTTGGCCGGAGCCCAAGACAGCTCTCGTAGGCATTCGTCCATCGCGTCCCAGTTGTGTCCGAAGTAGTCGGGGAACTTCATGACTTGAGAGAAATGCTCGAAAATAGATTCGTCGTTGTTCAGCTTTCGGCCATCGAGGCCCCATACGGCAAAAGCGCGTTGCTTGGCATCCTCGATAAGGGCGTTGGCGCGCGCCTGTGAAACGGCGATCAACCTGGGAGCCTTTGAATTTGCGAGGGGATCGGCGATGTTATGGGTGTTCATCGGTTGAAACGCCCCGCGCGAATTAATTATTGGCGGGGCGGAACGCCGAAACGGACAGCGTTTCAAGGGCGGGCATCTTCTTAATCGGCTCGGAGTCTTCGCGGAAAATCTCGATTTCACGGAGCATTCCATCGACGACATGAAGTAAAAAGTGAATCCCCACTCCATCCACGTCCTGCGACTCCGCTTCTACGGGCACGCGCTGGAGGACCTTGGCCTGGGCGGTTGTCGGCGGAAGAGTAAGCAGAATGCTCGGACAGCCGCAAGTACATGTCGAGCGAACTTTCGCGAGGTTGGCTTGCTTCAACAACTCGGGCTTGCCCGGAAACTCTGGTTGCAATAAATGGAGGAGAACCGCGCGTTCCATCGGGCGTAAGTCTCTGGGTGGGGTTATGTCGTTAGGCTTATGCATTTCAATTGACCGGGTAATAGGTCCCGACATTCATCTGTGTAGGACTGACGCGGTAGGCCCGATACTCTATAACATGCCCGTCCACCTTGACTCGTCCCCAATGTCCGCCAGTCGACGGTTTTTCCTTGAGCAACGATTCCAATGCGTCCCGAATCACCTTCTCAACCTTCGAGCTTGGTCTTGGCGTCGGCGCGGATTTCCGGCGTCATGGCGGCGACGAGCGCGTTGAAGGTGGGAGTCTTACCGACTTCGGCGGCGCGCGGTCCGAGCGCGTCGATGAGGGCTTGTCGGACGGGAGAGGGCGCGGCGGGGGCTTCGATGGTCTGTGCCGAGAGGGTCGAAGCCAGGAGAAGGGCCGCCAGACGAATTATCATAAGCTGCAGCTAGGATAACCCCGGGACGGCGTCGGGTCAAGACGAAATTACGCGTCGAGCCGGCGCCAGAGATACCACGACGCGACCGAGCGGTAGGGCGCCCAGATCTTGCCGTGCTTCTCGAGCGCGGAGGGCGGGGGAAGCCGACCGTTCTTGCGGTACATCAGACCGAAGGCCTTGAGCACGCCGTAGTCGCCGGTCGGGAGTACGTCGGGGCGGCCGAGCTTGAACATGAGGAACATCTGCACGGTCCACACGCCGATGCCGCGGACCTCGGTCAGGCGCGAGATGATCTCTTCGTCGGGGAGCTTCTCGAGGTGCTTTCGCGGAGTGACGACGCCGGACAAGGTCTTCTCGGCGAGATCACGCACCGCGAGAAGCTTGTTGCGCGAGAGGCCGGCGCCGCGCAGCTTGGCAGGCGGCATCGCGAGCAGACGCTTGGGCGTCATCTTCGCCTCGCCGCCGAACAAGGCGTGCACTCGGCCGAGGATGGTCGACGCGGCCTTGCCGTTGAGCTGCTGGAAGACGATCGACTGGACGAGGGACTCGAAGGTGTCCTGATCGCGCGGGACGAGTCCGAAGGGACCGACCTTTTCGATGTGGCGCCCGAGGACCGGATCGACTTTTTTAAGGTGGCGCAGCGCCGCCTTAATATCCGTAGTTGACCCCGGCGCAGATCTGCGGCTTGGCCTTGAGCCTCTCGGCGAGGCCGGCGTTCTTCTTCATGTACTCGGCGCGGTCTTTGACGCCGTACACGAACTCATCGAGATATTTCTTGAACGAGGCTTCTTCGCGCGCGATCTTGTCCCACGCCACATAGAAGTCGTTGTCGCGGTCGTAGTAGCCTTGCGCGTAGGACGGGTGCGCGCCCCAGGGCTCGACGACGACGGCGTCGACCTGCAGTCCGGGAATCAAGGTCCGGTTGGGGTCCTGGCGGATCACCTTCTCGTCGACGAGCTCTTCGACCACGACGATCACGCGCTTTGAGGCGAAGGCCGCTTCCTTTTGAACGCCCATCAATCCCCAGACCTGGGTGTTGCCGCCCATGTCGGCGCGCTGGGCGTGGACGATGGTGACATCAGGCCGCAGCGCGGGCACGGTCGCGAGCTTCTCGCCGGTGTACGGGCAGTCGACGGACTTGATGAGGGGATTCACCTTCGGGATGTCGGTGCCCTCGTAGTTCTTGAGCGGCCAGAAGGGGAGGTTGGCGGCACCCGCGGAGAGGCGCGCGACCATGCCGAAGTGCGAGTACTCCTCGATCTCGAGCGTCGGGGGCTTGGCCTCGACGGCGCGGCGGAAGGCATGTAAGGAGCCTACGCCGGGATTTCCAGCCCACGAGAAAATCAGCTTCTTGGCGACGCCGGCCTGGATCATCTGGTCGTAGATCAGGTCGGGCGTGAGGCGCGCGAGGGTGAGGTTTTTCTTCTTCTGCCGGATGATCTCGTGGCCGGCGGCGAAGGAGATGAGGTGGGTGAAGCCCTCGATGACGACGGTGTCGCCGTCTTTGACGAGCGTGGCGATCGCGTCCTTCATCGACAGAACTTTGTTCTTCACGGGCCCTATTCTAGCGCAATTTGGGCGGGAAGGAAGAGCAGGGCGGCGGCGATGCAGGCGCAGG
Source organism: Elusimicrobiota bacterium (assembly GCA_043731745.1). Taxonomy (GTDB): domain Bacteria; phylum Elusimicrobiota; class Elusimicrobia; order UBA1565; family UBA9628; genus GWA2-66-18. The sequence continues at coordinate 3,305 of JAYTIP010000354.1, forward strand.
TGAACGCCCACAGACCGGGCACGCACAGCGAGAAGCCGAGATGCAGGGCGATCACGGCGGCCACGCCCCAGACCGGTTTTTTCCAGAGCGCCAAAGGGATCATCGCCTCGGCGGCCAGCGAAAATTTGGCGGCCCATGGCGCGAGCGACAGCGGCAGAACGACGAGGGGCGCCAGGCCCCGGTCGGTGATCTGCTGGAGCAAGGCGCTCAACGACGCGCCGGTCCAGAAGCCGTCGCGCAGCTTGAAGGCCGCGGAGGCTATATAGAGGAGGAGAAGCTGGGCCCGGGCGGCGCGGGGCGATTCGAGGGCCAAGCTCGCCAGGATCAGAAAGAGGAACATCTTCTGATTGAAGTAGGCCTGGGTGAGGCTCAGCGCGACGAGCACCGTCGCCGTGCGCAACGCGGCCTGGCGTCGCCAGCCCAAGGCGAGTGCTGCGCCCGCGGCGATGAGCGCCAGCCACAGGACCGCGTCGACCCAGGGCGGGAGAAGGGGAAGGAACGCCGGACGGCGGCCGTACAGGACGCCGGCGGCGACGCCGAGGTGGCCGGAGTCCGCTTCCTGCAGGGCCATGGCCGCGCAGGCGATCCCGAGCAGGCGATCGCTGAGGCTTACTTCGCGCACGCGTCCTCTTGGGTGCCGCCGGGCCAGATCAAGGTCCAAGGCGCGCGCTCGGGACGGACGCGGCATTGCCAGGCGGCGACGGCGCGCGTGCCGGCGGGATCGACGAGGTAGACGTCGCGCGGCAGGAGGTCGTAGACCTTGACCGCCTCGCCCGTCGCGTCGGAGAGCTCGGCGGCGGCCGGCTCGGCCTTGGCGAACATCGTCCAGCCCGGAAGCGCCGGGAAGAAAAAGCCCGCGGCGCTCCACGCGGCGGTCGCCGCGAATAGCGCTGCGGCGGCCAGGTTC
>JAYTIP010000355.1:0-2941 GCA_043731745.1 Elusimicrobiota bacterium
ATTAGATCGGTCAGCCTAACATGTTGACAAAAATAATCAGTAATGGAGAATTGTAGAGCGAAAACCACGGAATTGCCAGGGTTGTGGATGAATATGGGAACCGACAAACACTGCAGGCTGGGTCAGTATTTGGGGCAGGGCCGAGGCTTTACAGCCCGGCGCGAACGCGCCAGCCGGCCTTCGCGATGGGCATGCGACGGCCCACGCCGAACGCCTTCGAGCTGATTTTGATCGAGGGCGGCGCCTGGCGGCGCTTGAACTCGCTCCAATCCATCCGGTCGAGCAAGGTTTCAGCGACCGCGCGGTCGCCCACGGCGCGAGCGACGCGGCCCGGCTCGAGACGCGACTGCACCCAGGCTTCGAGCGCGTCGTCGACCTGGTCGTACGGAGGAAGGTCGTCCTGATCGACTTGGCCGGGCTTGAGCTCGGCAGACGGAGCTTTGGTGATCGAGTTCGGCGGAACGATGACGCGGTCGGCGTTGAGCCAGTTCGCCAGTTCGTAGACGAGCCGTTTCGGCGCGTCGGCCAAGGGGGCGAGCGCACCGCACATGTCGCCGTACAAGGTGCAGTAGCCGACCGCGAGCTCGGACTTGTTTCCCGTCGTCAAAACGAAGCCGCGGTGGGATTTGTTGGCGAGGCCCATCAAGATGACGCCGCGAGCGCGGGCCTGGAGGTTTTGCTCGGCCAGGTCGGGTGTGCCTTTCCCCCACTTCTCGCCCAAGGTCTGGATCAGCGCTTGCTGAACGCCGGAAATCGGGGCCGAGAGAAGCTCGATGCCGAGATTCTTGGCCAAGGCCTTCGCGTCATCAATGCTGCCCTGCGATGAATAGGCGGAGGGCATGGAGACGCCGATCACGCGGTGCGGGCCCAACGCGCGGACCGCGAGTGCCGCGACGACGGCGGAGTCGATGCCGCCGGACAATCCGATGAAGGCGCTTTGCAGGCCGCACTTGAGGGCGAAGTCTTTGATGCCGAGCGTGAGGATCTCGCCCACCTGGCCGACGGCCGTGGGCTCGGGAGCGACGGTCGCCCCCTCCCAGGTCTTGGTGTCGATGACGAGAAGGTCTTGGGCCGCGAACGCCGCGCGAGCTCGTAGTTTTCCTGATGCGTCGTACGCCAAGCTGCCGCCGTCGAAGACGATCTCGTCGTTGCCGCCGACGGCGTTGCAGTAGAAGAGTGGTTTTTTAAGGCGCTTCGCGTGCTCGGCGATGAGCTTCTTGCGGACCTCGGTTTTTCCGCGGAGAAACGGAGAGGCGGACAAATTCAAAAGGATGTCGGCGCCGGCCTTGGCCTGAGCGGCGACCGGGTCGGTCTTGTAGAGCCGGCGCGATGTGCCGGGGTCTTTGGCCCAGGCGTCCTCGCAGATCGTGACGCCGAGCTTGTGGCCGCCCCAGGAGATCGGATTATTTTCGGTGGCGGGCTCGAAGTAGCGGGCCTCGTCGAAGACATCGTAGGTCGGCAGGAGAGTCTTGTGACGGATCGCGACGATCTTTCCGTTGTGGAGAAGGGCCGCGGAGTTGCGCACGGTCTTGCCGATCTTGTTCTTGCTGCGGGAGACGAAGCCCACGAGCGCCGCGGTGCCGCGGACTTTCTTGGCGAGGGCCTTGAGCGCCTTCTCGTTGGCGTCGGCGAAGCCGTTTTCTTCCCATAGGTCGAGGGCGGGGTAGCCGCCCAAGGTTTGTTCGGGGAAGACGACGAGCGCGGCGCCGCGGCGGCAGGCGTCGTCGAGGGCGTTAAGTATTTTTTCCGAATTGCCGCGCAGGTCGCCGACCGTGGTGTCGATCTGCGCGAGGGCGATCTTCATGCGCCCGCCGTTTCGCAGACCTGCTTGAAGGCGTCACCCGCGCCCATGAAGGAGGAGTCGATGGCGGCGGCGACATCGTCGCGCATGGTGCCGCCCGCCAGCGAGACGATCGGAGCGATGCCCTCCATGGCCCAGGTCATGAGCTCGGCGGGGTCCTGATGGGTTTCGCCGGCGACGACGCTCATTTGGCTCAGGATGGCGACGGCGGTGCGAGGAAGGTCATTTTCGAGGAGGAGCATGCCCGACATCAGGCCGCGGCAGACGGCTTTGACGCTCTCGTGCGGTGCTTGATGGGCGGCGGTGCCGTTGACGGCGGAGGAGACGATCTTACGAGCGACTTCGCCCGCGCCGGCGGGAGGATCGTCGACGCCCTTTAGGCGTTCGATCACGATCTCTTTTGCCAACTTTTCGAGGTTAAAGTCGTCCATCTCGAATCAGATTATACCATTGCGCGGTCGGCCTTCCGGTGATACACTCCGGCGGATGAAGCGCGCGCTGTGGGCGGCGTTGGGGTTGAGCTTGACCGGGTGCGTGACCGTGCCGCGCCCCCCCGCCCAGGCGTCTTCGCTTGAACAGGGAATGCTCATCGGCCGAGTGGAGACGCACGGCGCGCTCTTTCGCAAGTCGGTGAAGTGGGCCGACACGGCGAGCATCGTGGCGCTTGACGCGATGGGCGCGCCGATGCCGGGGCTGTCCGCCCGGACCGCGATCGCGACGAATGGGTACGTCATGTTCTTCGATCTGCCGCCGGGCCGGTATGTCCTGAGGTCGGCGCTGTTCAAATCGCGCGGGGTTCACTACCGCGTGGACGCCCAGCCTGACGGCGAGTTTAAGAGGTCGGTCGAGCTGAAGAAAGGAAGCGTCGCCTATCTCGGCGATCTCGGCTTTGAATCGCGCTGGCCCGAATTTACCGACATGATGATTCGGATGGGACGGATCATCGTGCACTGGTTCACGCCGTTTTTGAAAAGGCCGGTTTTACCGCGCGACGCGGACCTGAGATTCTTCGACGCGAGCCCGGCGTTCGAGACCAAGGGTCTGCTCGCGGTGCGCGAGTCGCTGGCTGGAACGCAGTGGCGCCGGCTCGTCGACGCGAGGCTGCGCGAGCTCAGCGCGCCGGAGCCGGCGAAGGTGAGC
>JAYTIP010000356.1:0-13599 GCA_043731745.1 Elusimicrobiota bacterium
GTGCGGAGAAAAAGACCGCGCGCGTGCCCGTCGTCTTGATGTCCGGGGTGCACAAGGGCAGCGGGGATCAGGCGGACGGGCTCGACCAGGGCGCCGACGACTACCTGCCCAAGCCCGTGGCGCCGGCCCTCATTCGCGCGAAGATCGCCGCGGTCCTGCGCCGCTACGGCGCTCCCGAGGAACTCGGCGACCAGCTCAAGGCCCAGGGCCTCGTCATCGACGTCTCCGCGCGCACCGTCATCGCCGGCGGCAAACGCGTCGCGCTCACGCGCAAGGAGTTCGACCTCCTCACCACTTTCTTACGCAAGCCCGGACGCGTGCTGTCTGCCCCCTACCTGCTTGAGACCGTGTGGGGCTACGACCCGGCCGACTACTCGGATCCCCACACGGTCGGGGTGCATGTGTCGACCTTGCGCCGCAAGATCGGCGCCAAGATCGGCGCGCGCATCGTCGCGGTGACCGGCCTCGGCTACCGCTTCGAGCCCTGAACGCGGTTGGCGATCAGCGCCCGCAGGAAGCGGTGGACCTCCGCGGAGTTTCGCAGGCGGTGTCCCGCCCCGGTGTGCGCCGAGTTCCCGACCCGGATCCCCGCTCCGCGCGCCTGTGCGACGCGCAGCATCGGCTCGTCGAGGTCGTCGTCACCGATGGCGAGCAGATAGGGCCGGCCCAGGCGCCGCCAGATCTTAAGCGCCGTCTTGCCCTTGTCCCAAGAGGTCTTGGGAATGACCTCCCACGCGGCCTTGCCCCGCGACCAGTGCAGCCCGGGCGGCGACATCTCCTTGGCCTTGGCGAGGAGCCGGGAGAACTCGGGATGAAGTTTCCGCGGGACATTTCGGTAGTGCAAAGTCAGTCCCGCCGTTTTGTCCTCGATGAGGACGCCGGGCATGTCCTTATATAAATCCTGGAGCGTCTTCGTGAGGCCCGCGACGGCCGGCCTCAGCGCCTTGGCTGCGGAGTGGAGGTAGCTCCAGCCCGGAAAATGCGCCTCGAGCCCGAAGACGCCGCAGTAACCGATGTGATCGAGGCCCACGCGTTCGCGGAGATTGCTGACCGAGCGCCCGCTGACCATGGCCAGTTGCAGGTTCGCGCCGTGCATCAGAGACAGGGTCTCCCTCCGATTGGCGCCGAGCAACGCCAGGCCGGGGCGCGCGCGAATCGGCACCACGGTCCCGTCGTAGTCGAGCAGGACGAGAACTTTCGAACGAGGGACGATGTCGGCGATGAGGTCCCACAGAGGCACGGTCTTCATACGCCCGCCGTTACGCGCACGGAGGCCAGCTCCGTGATGAGGTTCGCCGCCCAACGGTAGACATTGTTCTCGCGCACCTGACGGCGCATGCGCGTCATGCGGACCGCTCGTGCGCCGTCTTCCATGGTCAGCGCGTCGCGGATCGCCTCGGAGAGCCCGTCGGAGTCGTAAGGATTGACGAGCAGGGCATCAACGAGTTCGTGCGCGGCGCCGGTGAAGCGGCTGAGGATCAGGACGCCGCCCTCGTCCTCGCGCGCCGCGACGAATTCCTTGGCGACGAGGTTCATCCCGTCGTGCAATGAAGTGACGAGGCAGACATCCGCGGCCAGAAAATAGGGGCGAAGCTGCTCCTGGCTGTGGTGGCGCGCGAGCAGGACGATGGGCGACACGCCCGAGCCCGCGAAGCGCCCGTTGATGCGTCGCGTCTCCGCGGCGACGGCGGCCGCGAAGTCGCGGTAATCCGAAAGCGCTCCGCGCGACGGCGCGCCGATCTGGAACAAGGTGAAGCGCCCGCGGTACTCGGGGTACATCTCGAGCAGCCGCTCGACGCCCCGGAAACGCTCGAGGATGCCCTTCGTGTAGTCGAGCCGGTCCACGCCGACCGCGACGAACTCTGGCTTGATCCCCGCGGCCTTCATGATGTGTTCGCGCGCGGAGCGCGCCGCGCCGGCCGGGTCGGCGCTGAGGTTCTCCGGAAACGCGACGCTGATCGGAAAGGGTTTGACCATCGTCGTCCCGGCGCCACGACGAATGGCGAAGCGCTCCCGGTCGATGCGGGATTCGAGCACGCGGTCGACCGTGTCGAGGAAGTTGTTGCAGTGATATTGGGTGTGAAATCCGATCAAGTCCGCCCCGAGCAGCCCCTCGAGGAGCTCCTTCTGCCACGGACAGATCCCGAACGCCTCAGCGTTGGGCCACGGGATATGCCAGAACACGGCGACGCGAGCGTCCGGACGGCGTGCTTTGATGAGACGGGGCAGCAGAACGAAGTGGTAATCCTGAACCAAGACGCACGGCTCCTCCTGCCCCTCGATCTCGTCGAGGACGGCCTCGGCGAACTTCGCATTGACCTGGCGGTAATGCGCCCAATCGGCGGCGCGAAACACGGGGCGCGTGTGGGCGATGTGGCACAAAGGCCACAGGCCTTCGTTCGCGAAGCCAGCGTAGTAGCCGCTCTCCTCGTCCGCGTCGAGCCAGACTCGGCGCAAGGTATAGCTGGGCGCGTCGGGCGGCACTTGCAGGCGGCCCCGTTCGTCGGCGGTCGCATGGTCGCGCGAACCGTCGCCGTGGGCGATCCAGGTCCCGCCGCAGGCGCGCAGCAGCGGCTCGAGTCCCGTCACGAGCCCGCTCGCTGGCTTTTGCCAGACGGTCTTGCCGTCGACGACCTCGTGACGATACGGCTCGCGGTTGGAGACGACGACGAGAGGCCTTCCTGAAAGCTTGAGGCGGACATGCTCGCGCAGGCGCTCCGGCGTCCAGAGGGCGTCCCCGAGCTCGCGCAGGCGCGCCTCCTGTCCCGCGGTCTCCTGCGCGCGGGTCAGCTCGCGGGCGATCGTGCGCGCTTCATCGAGCAGCGGCGCCAGCAGCGCGGCCTCGGACAACTCGGGGGGCGCCAGTGCGCGCCCGCCACGCGAGGCGCGCATCCACGCGACGATCCGGCGCACCTGCCGGCGCACGAATATTCGGCCCCCCAGGATCACGCCGAGCAGCCCCGCGACGGCCGTCATCATGGTCTCTTGGGAGTGCATGTCAGCGCTCCAACCGGAACCAGAGGAATCCGTGCGGCGCCAAAGTCAGGCCGTAGGGCCTTTCCTGGACGGGAGGAAAGCGAGTGACGCCGAACATCTCGACCGGCGTCCACCCCCGAAAGCGGGACAGGTCGAGCTCGACGGGCTGGGCGAAGCGCGAAAGATTGTTCACCACGAGGACGGTCTGGCCGCCGTGTTCGCGCAGGTACGCGAGCACGCGTGGATTGGCCGGTTCGAGCATGGTAAATGTGCCGTGCCCGAACACCGGGTGCCGGCGACGAAGCGCGATGAGCCGTTTCATGAAGCTCAGCAGGGAGCCGGGCAAGCGTTCCTGCGCCTCGACGTTGACGGCCTGAAAGCTGCACACGGGATTGAGGATCGGCTGGGCGTACAGGCGTTCGGGATCGGCGCGCGAGAAGCCCGCGTTACGGTCGGAGCTCCACTGCATCGGCGTGCGCACCCCGTAACGGTCGCCGAGATAGATGTTGTCGCCCATCCCGATCTCGTCGCCGTAGTAAAGGATGGGGCTGCCCGGCAAAGAGAGGATCAGCGAGACCAACAGCTCGATCTGGCGCCGGCCGAAGTCCATGAGCGGCGCCAGCCGGCGCCGGATGCCGACGTTCAGGCGCATGCGCGGGACGACCGCGTACTCCTTGTACATGTACTCGCGCTCCTCGGGCGTCACCATCTCGAGCGTGAGCTCGTCGTGGTTGCGCAGGAACAGGGCCCACTGGCAGGACTCGGGAATCGGTGGAGTCTCGATCATGGTGTCGACGATCGGGCCGCGCGATTCCTTGCGTATCGCCATGAAGATGCGAGGCATCAGAGGAAAATGGAACGCCATGTGGAATTCGTCGCCGAGTCCCTCGCCAAAATACGGCCGAACCTCCTGCGGGAGCTGGTTCGCCTCGGCGATCAGGACGCGGTCGGAGAATCTCGCGTCGACGAACGCCCGCAGCTCCTTGAGCCAGGCGTGCGTCTCGGGCAGGTTCTCGCAGCTGGTTCCCTCCCGTTCGAACAGGTAGGGCACGGCGTCCACACGAAAGCCGTCGAGCCCCTTGTCAAGCCAGAACGCGACGATCTTCAGCATCTCCGCGCGCACCTCCGGGTTCTCGTAGTTGAGATCGGGCTGATGCGAGAAGAAGCGGTGCCAATAATAGGACTTGGCCACCGGGTCGTAGGTCCAGTTGGACTTTTCCGTGTCGGTGAAGATGATCCGCGCGTCCTTGTATTTCGTCGGGTCGTCGGACCACACATACCAGTCGCGCTTGGCGTTGCCGGGATGGCGGGCCGCCTGAAACCAGGGATGCTGGTCGGAGGTGTGGTTGACGACGAGGTCGGTGATCACGCGGATCTTACGCGCGTGCGCCTCCTTGATGAAGACCTCGAAGTCGGCGAGCGTGCCGTAGTCCGGATGGATGTTGTAATAGTCGGAGATGTCGTAGCCGTCGTCGCGCATCGGCGAGGGATACATCGGCAGCAGCCAAAGGCAGTCGATCTCCAGGCGTTGGAGATAGTCGAGTTTTTGCGTGAGTCCCGCGAGATCGCCGATGCCGTCGCCGTTGGAATCGAAGAACGACTTGATCGGGACCTCGTAGAAGACCGCCTCCTTGAACCATGGCATTGCGTTGATTGTAGCTCCGGCCCCCGACCGTAACAAGGCGCGCGGAGTGATTTGACGATGATTTAGGAATTCGTTGCGATTCGTCAGAACCGGGCGGGCTACACTGGGTTCATCGGACAAGGAGGCCCCATGAAGACCGCCCTGTTGGCTTCGGTTATCGCCGTCGTCGGTGCTTTACCCGTCGCAGCCGAAGGTGTTCGTGAGGTAGGAATCGGCGTGGTCGCGGGAGATCCGACGGGCGGCACGGCTAAACTGTGGCTCAATTCGGACATCGCCGTGGACCTCGGAGTGGGCTTCAGCGGGGCCCCTGTGTTTTGGGGCGACGCCTTATATCACATGTATAACCTCCTGCCTCAGCCGCAGGAGGGCAAGCTTTCCTTGTATGTCGGGGCGGGCCCGCGCATCGAAGCGAGGAGCGACGCGGAATTCGGCGTGCGCACCATCGGCGGCGTCGCCTGGCGCCTGTCAAAGCAGCCGTTGGAGTTCTTCGCGGAGGCGGGCCCGGTGTTTCGCGTCACCCAGGGCGGCGGCGTGGACGCCGACGGCGGAATCGGCGTGCGAATTTACCTCGGTTCGAAGTGACGGCGACGGACCCGGGAGGGCAAACGCATGAAACCCATCCTTTATATGGTCGACGACGAGACGGACTTCCAGACGATCATCCGCTCGTGGCTGGAGCCGCTCTACTCGATCGTCGCGCTCAAGGACGGCGACGAGCTGATCGGCGCGTTCAAAACCGGGCGCCCTGATCTGGTGATGCTGGACCTCAAGCTGCCGGGCGCCGACGGCTTCGAGTTGTGCCGTCGCATTCGAAAGACGCCGGGCTGCGAGCGCGTGCCCGTGCTGTTCCTGACGGGCTCGCACGAGTTCGCCGACTACCGCCAAAACATGCGCGCCGGAGGCAACGCGTACATCACCAAGCCCGTCGGCCGGCGTCAGTTGCTCGCGGTCATCGCAGACCTTCTTCAGGAGGCCAAGGTCGTCGTGCCTCACACGGTGGACACGGGCGGTGGCGACTGATGCCGAGAGCGCGTCATGAACAAACTGCTCCGCGCCGCCTGCGCCTTCGGCTCCATCGCGTTCTTATGGAGCCCGACGGGTTGCGTTGCTCCGCGCAAGAGCGTGACGGCCGGTGAACCGGGCCTGAACGCGCAAAGCCGCCGCAACCTGGCGGACGAGGTCGTCTCCGGCTGGACGGACACCGCCCGCCTGGCCGCGCAGCTGATGATGAAGCGTTACGGCAGTCCTGATGAAGTCGGGTCGAGCCGCCTGGTCTGGAACGGCAACGGCCCCTGGAAGCGTACCATCGTGCGCCAATTGCCCGCCAAGGAATTGGGCGTCCTTGAGCAGACCATGGCCTACCGCCTGACGCCCGCTCAGGCCTCGGTCCTGACGGAAATGGACGGCCGGCTGAGCTGCGATGTCGCCAGGATGGAGTTGTCGAGCCGGTCGGACCGGGAGGAGGTCAATTTCCTGCGCCTGAACTTGGCGAACGATGTGATCAACGGGCGGCTCACGGCCCAGGAGGCGCGAGAGTCCTACGCGCGCATCCTCTCGCTCGAGCAGGCGGGCAAGGCCTCGAAGTACATGTCGAGCCTGAGCTACGGGGCCCGGCCGTAGCGCTCAGCGGGCGACGGCGTGTTCTTTGCGCCAGTACGCTTGCCCTTCGGGGGGCAAGGTGTACACCGGGTCCAGATACTCGTATCGGCGCGTCAGCGCGTCCGCGTCGTCGGCCTCGATGCCGGTGCGGTAGCCCTTCGTCCAATATGAAATGCCCTTGACCTTGTCGTAGTCGGCGAGCTGATGGATCCAGCGCTTACCCACATACGGAACATCGACGGTCACGCGCGGGGTCGCGAAGCCGGGCAGGTAGCCCATGATGTCGTGCTGGAGTTTCATGCCTTCGGCGATGGACAGGCGCCAATGTTCGGAGTTGGGGATCATGTCGGCCATGTAGAAGTAGTACGGCATGATTTTCGCGTGGTCGAGAAGCATGAAGCAAAGCTCGAGCATGTCCTGACGGGTGTCGTTGACCCCGCGCAGGAGAACGCCCTGGTTGCGCACGTCGCGAAAGCCCATGTCGAGCAGCTTGCGCACGGCCTTGCCCACGAGCGGCGTCACCTGAGAGGCGTGATTGACGTGAGTGTGCACCGCGATGTCCACGCCTCGTTCCAACGACTTCTTTGCGAGCGTGTCCAACCCCTTTAATACGTCGTCCTGCAAGAAGTGCTGGGGAAGGCCCTGAAGACCCTTGGTCGCGAGGCGGATGTCGCGGATGTTCGGGATGTCCATGAGGGCCGACACGAACTCCACGAGCTGCGCGATCGGCACGTTGGCGATGTCTCCGCCGGAGACGACGACGTCGCGCACGGAGGGCGTCTTGCGCAGATACTCGAGCATGGCCGCGTAACGGTCCTTGGGCTGGCCCTCGAACTTATGCTTTTGAACCTGGGGCACGGAGTTGCCGACCAAGTCCATGCGCGTGCAGTGGCCGCAGTACTGCGGACAGGTGGCGATCATCTCGGCCAGGACCTTGGTGGGGTAGCGGTGCGTGAGGCCTTCGCTCGCCCACATCTCGGACTCATGCAGGGAGTCTCGGCTCGCCTTCGGATGGTTGGGCCACTCGGCGTGGCGGTCGGACACCATCGGGATCATGTAACGGCGAACGGGGTCGTTCTTGAGGTCCTTCTCGTCCATCGTGTTGAGCATCTGAGGAGGAATGAGCAGCGACATCGTCGCCTTTTCCGCCTGGTCCCGCACGATTTCCTCGGCCAAGGCGTCGGTGAGGAACGGCCCGAACACGTCCTTTAAATCCTTGAGGTTCTTGGCCGAATGCTGTCGCTGCCAAAGCGCCGACTCCCACTGCTCCTTGGTGACGCCCTTATATCCCGGCAGTCTCGTCCAATCCGGCTCGCGAAACTCGCGCTTGAGCGGATAGTGAAAAGGTTGCCCCGAGGCGTCGGCTTTGACTTTCTTGGCCATGTCGTCATTCTAGCAAAATCGCTAGAATGAGGCATGCTCAAGGGAAAAACGGCCGTCGTGACGGGTTCGACCAGCGGAATCGGGCTCGGGATCGCCCAGGCGTTGGCCGCTCAGGGCGCGGACGTGATGTTGAACGGCTTCGGCGACGCCAAGGAGATCGAGACGCTTCGCCTCGGTCTCGAGCGTCTGTCCGGCGCCAAAGCGGCGTATCACGATGCCGACATGAGCAAGCCCGGAGAGGTCGCCGCTTTGATCCTCGACGCCGAGCGTCTGTTCGGCAAGGTGGACATCCTCGTCAACAACGCCGGGATCCAGCATGTCGCACCGGTCGACGAGTTCCCTGCGGAGAAGTGGGACCTCGTGCTCGCGATCAACCTCACCTCGAGCTTTCATACGATGCGCGCGGCTTTGCCCGGCATGAAAAAGCGCGGTTGGGGGCGCATCATCAACATCGCCTCGGCGCACGGCCTCGTGGCCTCCGCCAACAAGGCGGCCTACGTCGCGGCCAAGCACGGCCTCGTCGGCCTGACCAAGACCGTGGCGCTCGAGACCGCGACGACCGGCGTCACCTGTAACGCGATCTGCCCCGGCTGGGTGCTGACCCCGCTCGTTCAGAAGCAGATCGATGCGCTCGCCTCGCACCATCGCATGACCGAAGCCGAGGCGAAGACTAAGCTCTTGGCCGAGAAGCAGCCTTCCCATGAGTTTGCGACGCCCGAGCAGATCGGCGGCATCGCGGTTTTCCTCTGCTCGGAGGCCGCGAACCAGGTCCGCGGCGCGTCGATCAGCGTCGACGGCGCTTGGACGGCTCAATAACGAAGTTCATTCTTCCGAGGAGGGTTTTGCGCAGCGGTTGCGCAAAACCCTAGAGGGAGAAATGAAAAACTGTTTTTAAGCGGGTTGGGCCGACAGGGTTTCGACCCAGACGACGAGCTCGTCGAAAGCCGCGTGGGCGCGCGGCATCAGCGGGGTGACGAAGGGGAACATCTCCGCGTTGGTGTCGATGTGCGCGGCTTCGTTTTCGAAAACCATGCGGTGCAGGTCGCCATTGCCTTTCGACTTGACGAGGTCACGATAGGCTTCGGCGTGACCCGCGCAGGAGATGAGCCAATCCTTGCGGCCGGAGATCGAGATCAGCGGGCACTTGAGGTCGCCGGTATTTTCGAACTCCTTCACGGCCGCGACCGCGTCGGGGCGCGACTCGAAGTTGTATCGGTCGAGAGGACCGGTGTATGAAGGGTCGAGGTCGGCGATGAAGAGACCCAGCGACGACTCCCAGTAAACCATCTTGTAGAGGTCGATCAGCGGCTTCCAGGTCGCGTCGACGGACGGGAAGCCCGCGCGGACGATCGCTTCGAAGTCCCACGGATCGCGCGAGACGGCGCGCAGCAAGGCGGGCAGCTCGCGCAACAAGTTGCCCTTGTCGGCTCGCCACAGCACGCCTGAAATCTCCACGGCGCCGTCCACCAGGCCCAATTCGGCGGCGCGGCGCGCGATGAAACCGCCGTTGGAGAGGCCGATCGCGTAGGTTTTCTCCGGCGAGGCCCCGCGAAGACGGAGCAACGACTCGCTCGACAGCTCGATAAGGGTCTCCAACCGCGAGACCCAGCTTTTCACCGATGATTCGGGCGTCATCGGCATGATCATGGTGTCGCCGTCGAGGAGAGCGCGCCGCACCCCTTTATCCGTCGCGGCGAAGGCGTAGCCTTTGGAGAGCGCGTAGTCGCTGAAGTAAAGATCGTAGGTGCTTTCGTCCGTGATGCCGGACGCGGCGGCGACGACGAGTCGTCCATTCCAGTTCTTAGGGACGCGAAGGACGAAGCGTGCGCGGTTTTCGGGAGGCAAGGTCCCTGAAATCAAAGTTCCGGGGACGGGGCGCGTGAGCGGCGTCCAAAGTTTTTTCGGCGGAGCGATGTGCAGAGCATCGGCCGAGAGGGTTCCGGCGGCGCGCTGCGGCGCTGTGGTCAGGTCGGCGAGTTCGGTCTCGACGCGTTCGATCGCGCGCGGGAAATCGACTCGAAAGGCGTAGGCGCGGGGAACGCTCACGGCGCGAGGACCTTGGCGAGCTCGTCGCGGTGCTTGAGAGGCCAATAGTGGTCTCCCGTCACGATGCGGGCGCGGAAGCGGCCCGTTTTGTCGCGCAGGACGGTGCCGGAGGCCGGCGCGTCCTTGGGCGCCGAAATGCCGAGGCGCTCGAAGAGGACCTTGGCGCTTTCCCAGTTCAGGAGCTTGTCGCCGTCGGCGTGGATCAGCTCGAGGCGAATGCCGAGCTTGTGAATTTTAGCGGCGTCCTCCGGCGAAAACTCGAGGCGGAACATGTCGCTCGAGCGGCGCAGCATCGCTTCCTGCCAGCCCGCGTTCTTGGTGTCGGTTTCGAGGTCGCGGATAAATGCCTTGCGGATGTGATCGACGGCCTTGTCCCACGGCTCCTTCAGATCGGCGCGCATCATGTCGGCCGCGCCCTTGGACGCCATGGAGATGAGCTGGCCGCGCTGGAAGTTCCACTGCGCCGACCACGCCGCGGCGGTGGGGATCAGGAAGGGGTTCATGCGCGCGGCGGCTTCCCACGCGGCGTTGGCGGTGTCGCCGGCGTCGAGCCAATCGACGATGGCGCGCGTGGCCTGGCCCATTTGTTCGAACTCGCGGCCGGCGCGCTTCTCGCTGCCCTCGAAGTGCGTCGTCGCGTGCAACAGGAAGACGCGCGAGCCGGCGACGGCCTTGAGCGCCGCGGCGACGGCGGGCTCGGCGTGGAGCTGGATCATGCGCTGGAAGACCAAGGTCCCGAAGGAGTGCAGGGCGAGCTCGACCTTGCCTCCGGGGGAAGTCTTCGCGGCCAAGGTGATGGCGCTCGCCAGGTCGCGGGCGTCGGCATCGATGGGATGCTTCGTCGCGCGCCAGGCGGAGGGCGCGTGGCCGCGCATCCAAACGAACAATTCGGCTCCGGCGGGCTTCTCCGCTTTTGCGAAGAGCGGCTCGAAACTTTCGTTGAGCGCGAGTCCGCCGGCGTACACGCGCGCGGGCGCCGCGCCGGTTCCGGCGCGGCTCTTATAGTGGACCGGCGCGCCGCCGTCTCCTTCGAAGACGCCGAGGGTCCAGTCCTTTCCCGGGGTCGCCGCGCGTCCCCCGTCGAAAAGCTTCTTGGCGTCCTGAGCCGACGCCTCGAGGCTTGGCTTCTCCGCCTGGGCCGCGAGGGGAGCGGGGGCTGCGATCGGAATAGGAAGAGGGAGGGGAAGTCCGGTCGCCGGGAAGCCGGGCAAGGGGGGCAACGCTGGCACGGAGGTCGGCAGTATCGTCGCCGGGCGCGCTTCGAGGGCGGGCGCCTCGAACCGGACCTGTAGGGAAACCGGCGCGAGGGTCGCGGTGACGACGGCGGCGTGAGACGGTACGGCGCACGCCAGCACGACGACGATCAGCCAATGGCTCATTGGGTTCATTTTAGGATAGGGGCGCGGTGTTCCTGCGGGCCGTCCGGTCCCTCCCGGCTCCGGCAAAGGGCTTACTCGCTTTAGGTCCTCGGTGTTCGCTATTCTCTGAGCGTGAAAGCGGGCGCGCGGGCGTACGAAGCGTGGCTGACGGCGGCGGCCTGGGCGGGCGCACGCCTTGCGTGGCCGCCCCCGGGCCACAACACCCACACCCTCATGTACCCGCTCGTCGAGGCGGGCGGCGGCTACAACACCCTCGAGCCGTTTCACTCGCTGTACCTGCCCGTCGTGACGGCCGCGCGCAAAGCGTGGCAATTCGCCGGAGCTCCGCCGCCCGCGTTGCCCGCGATTCAAGCCGTGAGCCTCGCGGCGGGAGCGGCCAACATCGTGCTGCTCTACCGCGTCGTCAAACGCGCGACCGGCAACGCCGACGCGGCCTTGGGAGCGGCGCTGATCCTCGCGGTCTCGGCTAACCTTTGGTCTTGGGGACTGATGACGACGTCCTATACCCTATCGACCGCGTGCCTGCTCGCTTTGGCCGATCGACTGCTCATGCGCGAGCGTCTCGACGCGCGCGACGCCGCGTGGGTGGGGCTTTGGGCCGGACTGGCGGCGGGCCTCGACACCGCCGCCGGCGTCGCGGCGTTCGTCGCGGCGTATGAACTCCATCGCCGCCGCTCCCCGGCGGCCAAGCCCGCACGCGTCTGGGCGGCGTTCGCTCTCGCTTTTCTGGCGCCCCTGGCGCTCGGCCTTGCCTGCCTGCTCGCGCGCCTGTCCGCGGCGGGTTGGCCCTTCGAGCCGACGCTCGGGGGCCTGCGCGCGTCCTTGCCGCACGACATCATTCCGTTGTGGAGCTCGCGCGACCTCCCGGGACAGGTCGCGGGTTGGGCGGCCTCGACGGCGCCGCTCGATCTGCCGCTTTGGGCCGCGGCCGCCGTCGTGCTGTGGTCTCGCCGCGCCGCGAAAGATTGGGCCGCGAGCGCTCTCTGGCGAATGGGCGCCGGGCTTTGGGTTCTGTTCTCGCTGTTCTTCTTCGTCAACGATCCTCACAACCGTTTCGTCTACGCGTCGATGACGCTTATGCCCGGCATGTTCGCTCTCGGCGCTAAGCGTCCACTGATGATATGCGCCGCCGCTGCCGTCGCGCTCGCCGGGTGGCATTGGCGCGTGCCGCCGCGCTACGCGGTCGACGGCAACCTCGGCTTCGTCGAGGCTCGCTTCCTCGGCGAGCGTCTCGGACGCGAGGACCTTCTCGTGTCCTTGTCCGATCCGGACTGGGTGTTTGCCTACGCGTACGGCCGGCGGTCACGAGTCTTGAAGATCGTCCGAGACGCGGACTCCGAGACTCGCTTCGGCGCGGAGGCGTCGGCGCCCGGCGCGGCGCTCGAGTCCAAGATCGACGAGGCGCTGTGCGCAGGACATCAGGCCGTGTTCGCGGCCGACGCGCTGTTCCGCTCCTCACGCCGCGCCCCCGAGGCGCTCGACGCGGAGGCGAAGGAGATTTTCGAGCGCCTTTCCCGCCGCTACGAGGTCCTGCCCGCCTGGGTGTCCGGGCGCGGCCAGCATTATTTCCCGTTGCGCGCCCGGCGCTGTCCCCGGACGATGTGATAAACTGGCCCCCATGAAAGAGCCCTTCCGGATTTGCGTCGTGGGCGGCGGCACGATGGGCAACGGCATCGCCCATGTTTTCGCGCAAAAGGGCTTTCCCGTCACCCTCGTCGAGGCCAAGAAGGAGCTCGGCGACAAGGCGTTGGCCACCATCGCCAAGAACATGGAGCGCCAGGTCGCCAAGGGGACCTTAAGCGCCGCCGACAAGGACGCCGCCCTCGGCCGCCTGACTTGCGCCGTCTCCATCGCCGACGCCGCCGGTTTCGATTTCGCCGTCGAGGCCGTGCCCGAGAAGCTCGAGATCAAGACCGCCGTCTTTAAAGAGCTCGCCAAGCACGGCGCACCCGGCGCGATCTTGGCCACGAACACCTCCTCCTTGCCCATCACCGACATCGCCGCCTCCGTTGCGAACCCGGAGCGCGTCATCGGCATGCACTTCATGAACCCGGTCCCGGTCATGAAGCTCGTCGAGATCATTCGCGGCAAGAAAACCTCCGACGAGGTCACGGCCGCGACGAAGGCGCTCACCGACAAGCTCGGCAAAATCCCCGCGGTGGCCAACGACTTTCCCGGCTTCGTCTCGAACCGGGTCCTGATGCCCATGATCAACGAGGCGATCTTGTGCCTTCAGGAAGGCGTTTCCACCAAGGAAGACATCGACACGATCATGAAGCTCGGCATGGCGCACCCGATGGGGCCGATCGCGCTCGCCGACTACATCGGCCTCGATGTGTGCCTGGCCATCATGGAAGTCCTCGACAAGGGCTTCGGCGGGACGAAGTACAAACCCGCGACGCTGCTACGAGAGATGGTCGCCTCCGGAAAGTTGGGCGTCAAAACTGGCGCCGGCTTCTATGAATACAAACCCAAATGAACTTTAACTTCACCGACTCCATGACGATGCTGCGCGACTCCGCGCGCGCGTTCGCCGAAAAGACGCTCAAGCCCGGCTCCCAGGAGTGGGAC
>JAYTIP010000357.1:0-6815 GCA_043731745.1 Elusimicrobiota bacterium
AGCGCGCCTTGGACGAGTCGAAGGGCAATTACGAGGCCGCTCTCGTGATCCTTCGCAAAAAGGGCATGGCCGACGCGGCGAAGAAGTCCTCCCGCACGACCAAGGAAGGCGCGGTGGCTTTCAAGATCGACGGCAAGGCCGGCGCGATCGTCGAGATCAACTCAGAAACCGACTTCGTCGCCAAGGGCGCCGATTTCCAGGCGATGGTCTAGACCGTCGTCGCGAAGGCCGCCGCGGGCCAGCTGACGACCCCCGAGGCCGCGAACGAAGAGTTCGTCAAGCCGATGGTCGGCAAGCTCGGCGAGAACATGGCCCTGCGCCGCTTCGCCCGCTTCGAGCTTAAGGGCAACGGCCTCATCGCCGGCTACGCCCACCAGACCGACCCCGCCGTGCCCGCCAAGAAGGGCGCGCTCGTCGAGATCGAGACCGCTTCCGACGCCGCCGCGAAGTCCCCCGAGGTCGCCGAACTCGCCAAGGAGCTCCTCCTCCAGATCGTCGGCTTCTCCCCCAAGTACTTGAACCGCTCGGAAGTTCCCGCTGCGGACATCGAGAAGGAGAAGGAGATCCACACCGAGATGCTGCGCAAGGAAGGCAAGCCCGAGGCTTCCATCCCCAAGATCATCGAGGGCAAGATCAACAAGCTCTTCTACCAGCAGTGGTGCCTCTTGGACCAGATCTCGGTCCGCGACAACAAGACCCCCGTGTCCGAGTTCGTGAAGGCGGCGGGCGCCAAGGTCGGCGGCGAGGTCAAGATCGTCCGGTTCGTGCGCTACCAGCTCGGCGAGTAATCGAAGGAGAATGCCAGGGACTAAGAAGTACAAACGGGTCCTCCTCAAGCTCTCCGGCGAGTCGCTTTGCGGCGAGAGCTCCCACGGCATTAAGCCCGACGCGCTGTCGTCCATCGTCGCCGAAATCAAGCTCGCCGTCGAGCAAGGCCTGCAGATGGGCATCGTCGTCGGCGGCGGCAACATCTGGCGCGGCGAGCAGGACCGCGGCGAGGCGATCGGCCGCGTCACCGCCGACTACATGGGCATGCTCGCGACCTTGATCAACGCGCTCGCCCTTCAGGACGCCCTCGAGCAGCTCGGCGTACCGTCTCGTGTGCAGAGCGCCGTCGAGATCAACAAGCTCGCCGAGCCCTATATCCGCCGTAAGGCGATCCGCCACCTCGAGAAGGGCCGCGTGGTGATCTTCGCGGGCGGCACGGGCAACCCCTATTTCACGACGGACACCGCCGCGGCGCTGCGCGCCGTCGAGATCGAGGCCGAGGTGGTCTTGAAGGCGACGAAAGTCGACGGCGTGTACAACGCCGACCCTAAGAAGGACAAGACCGCCAAGAAGTTCGAAAAGCTCACCTTCATGGACAGCATCAAGCAACGCCTCAAGGTCATGGACACGACGGCACTGACCTTGTGCATGGAAAACCGCATGCCCGTCGTCGTTTTCGACCTCGCGGTGAAGGGCAACATCGCCCGCGCGGTCGCCGGCCAGAAGGTCGGCACTCTCATCACCACGGAGTAACACCATGGCCATCGACGCCGCCAACGCCGTGCTCTCTCAGATGGAAACCGCGATGAAGGAACGCCTGACCCGCATGGGCAAGGAGTTCTCCGTCATGCGCACCGGCCGCGCCAACCCGATGATGCTCGAGTCCGTGAAGGTCGAGGCCTACGGCTCGCTCGTCCCCCTCAAGCAGGTCGCCGCGGTGTCTGTGCCCGAGGCGCGCACCCTTGAGATCCGCCCCTGGGACCCCTCGACCTTGCAGGACATCGAGAAGGCCCTGCAGAAAGCCGATATCGGCGCGATGCCCCAGAACGACGGCAAGATGATCCGCATTTCCCTGCCGATGATGACCGAGGACCGCCGCAAGGACCTCGTCAAGACGGTCAAGAAGGTGGGCGAGGAGTTCAAGGGCGGCGTGCGCACCGAGCGCCAGGAAGGCCTCAACAAGATCAAGAAGTCCTTCCAGTCCAAGGAGATCACCGAAGACGATCTCCGCGCCCTCGAGCAGAAAGTCCAGAAGCTCACCGACTCCTTCACGAAGCAGATCGACGACTCGATCGCCACGAAAGAGAAGGAAATCACGACGATCTAGTCGTGGCACTCGACCCCGCGAAGCTCCCCTGCCACGTCGCCGTCATTATGGACGGCAACGGCCGTTGGGCCGCCAAGCGCGGGCTGCCTCGAATCGCGGGCCATAAAGCGGGTGTCGACTCCGTCCGCGCGATCGTGCGCGCCGCCGGCGAACTCGGCATCAAGACCCTCACGCTGTACAGTTTCTCCACGGAGAATTGGCTGCGCCCGGCGGAAGAAGTCGGCGAGCTGATGAAGCTCCTCTCCTGGGCGCTCAACAAAGAGACGCTCGAGCTCGACAAGAACGAAGTGAGACTGTCCGCCATCGGGCGCTTGGACGCGCTGCCCGCCGCCGTGCGCTCCGAGCTCGACGGCGCGATCGCGCGGCTGGCGGACAACACGGGCCTAAACCTCGTGCTCGCCCTGAACTACGGCGGCCGCCAGGAAATCCTCGACGCGGCCAACCGCGCGCTCGCCGCGGGCGCCAAAACCCTGGACGAGGAAGCCATCACGGAGAACCTCTACGGTGACGCGCTGCCCGAGCTCGATCTGATGATCCGTACCTCGGGTGAGATGCGCATCTCCAACTTCCTGCTTTGGCAGGTCGCCTACGCCGAGCTGTTCGTGACCCCCGTGCTGTGGCCCGACTTCCGCAAGGAGCACCTGGTCGCCGCGCTCGAGGACTACCAGAAACGCGACCGCCGCTTCGGCGGTCTTTCGGCCAAGAGTTAAATGGCCGACCAACGCGAGTTGGTCGCCTACTTGCGCGAGCACCGGGCGCAATTCACGCTCGAGCAGATGCGCGCTGGCCTGCTCGAGCAGGGCGCGGACCCCTCGACCCTCGACGCGGCGATCGCCGAGGTGAAAGGTGATAAGCCGCCCCGATCGCGCAAGCTTCTCTTCTACTCGCTGGCGCTCCTGCTCCCGGCGTTCTGGCTGATCTACTACCTTCTGCCGCGGCGCTCGGCGAACTTGGTCGCGCGTCCCGCGGTCGCGACGGCCGCCTCGACGACGCCGCTCGACGCCGCGCGCGATCGCTACCGCGAGAATTTCTTCGACCCCTACGCTCATGTCGAGCTCGCCGACGCACTGTACAAAGCCGGGCGCCTCTCCGACGCGTTCTATGTGCTGGAGGAAGCGCGCGCGATGTTTCCCGAGGAGGAGTTCAACGAGGCCCACGCCTTCGTGATCACCGGGCACGGCCGTGGCGGTTGGCCCGGAGACCTCCCCTTCGACGCGACGGCGTCGAACGAGGACGCGCTCAAGGCGCGGGCCGCGATGGACCCGAAGGATTGGCAAAGCCTCAGCTACCTGGCGCACATCGCCGGACATCGTGGGGATTTGGCGGGCGCGGAGTCCTATGTCGACCGCGCGCTCAAGATCGCGCCCGACGAGCTCGGTCCCCTCGGGCTCAAGGCCCAGCTCTACGCCAAGCGCAACGACGCCGACGGAGCGATGACGCTCTACGAGAAGATCTTCAACCTCTCCCCCCAATCCCCGGACCGCCGCAGCGCGATCGGAATGATGACGGCCCTCGCCTCGTTGGGCGCCAAGGGCGGCGCGAAATCGAAGCGCGCGCTCAAGAACCTGACGGAGTGGTCGAAAGCGAACCCCGACGACGCCGAGCTGTGGCTCGCGCGCGCCTTCGCGCTGGGTGCTCGCGGCGACGAGGCCGGCGTGAAGGCTCTGGTTCGCGACGGCGAGAAGGCCCGCCCCGGGACGACGGCCCTCGACGGCGTGAAGGCGATGCTCGCCATCTCGGACCGGCGTGCCACCGAGGCCGTCGCTTTGCTTAAAGGCGTTGTCGCGCGCGACCCGGAGAACGAATTCGCGCTCGAGAAGCTCGCGGAGCTCCACCGCAAGGAACTCAAGGACATGGACGGGGCGCTACCCTATTACATCGCGCTTCATCACGGTGACCCGCACTACTACGACGGGGAGTACGCGGAGTTCCGGATCAAGCGCGCGCTGCAGAGCCGGCGCGCGGCCGTCGTCGCCTCCGCCAAGACCGCCGACGATCTTCGCGCGTTGCTCAAGTCCGACGACGGCGCCGTGCGCGCCGAGGCGGCCCTGGCCGCGGGCAAGCTCGGCGACGCCTCGCTCATCGGTGATCTGGCCGACGCGCTCGACGATGTGGTCGGCAACGTCGTGCAGAACGCCGACAACGCGCTCTTTGAAATGTCCAAGGCTCGTCCGAAGGAAATCCGCGCCGCGCGCGACTCGATCGTGGGTTCCCCCCGTGCCTTCGTGCGCGGGATGGCCATGAACCTGTACTGCGACCTCGACCGCGAAGGCATGAAGCCGACCGCCCTGGAGCGGCTGAGCGATCCGTCCCCTTACGTGCGTTGGCGCGCTTACTCGGCGCTGACGGGCTACTACCGCGACGACGAGCGCGCTCAGGCGGCGGTCAAGAAGTTCCTGGCGGACGAGCGCGATGAGCGCCTGCTCGCCTCGCTTCGCTACGCCGACTCCAAGCGCGAGCCGCGCTGACAACTAGGTTGCGTCGGTGATTTTCTGCGGAGCCAGATGAAGCAAGGCGAGTGTCCGCCCGTGTCCATCGGCGAATTCGACTTCGTAGGCGAGATGAGGATTGGTCAACTCTTCGAGCACGGTGCCTCGAGCACCGGCCTTCAATCCATGCTCAGGCAGGTCCTCGAGCAGCGTGACGGTTTGAAATTGTTTGAATCTCGTAGGCATCGCGGTCACTTTACAAAAATAGTCGTCAGCCTCGGCGCGGTCGATCCTGGATCATATATCCAGCCCGTCCGGACCACCGCCTGGCCCGCCGGACCTGTAATCAACAAATCGACTGTCATCCGTGGGCCGAATTTATCCGCTATTCCTGGCGAGGCCGGGGCGGATGCGATTCCCTTGCGTATTTGCAGGATCAATTCCTCCGCGTGTTCAGACGTAAAGCCGAGTGCGGAGCGAAAAACGCGGGCTTTGTTCTCCCCTGTCGGGTGCATAGGGTTAAGCGCGTATTCGGTCAATTTGCGCACATCGATGACGGCTTGGTCTGCGTTAACGAGAGGTTGCAGCTTTTGCATGGCTGCGGAACCTTCGGGGCCGATGGCCCCGACTTCGGAAGCGGTGACTTGCCGAAATGACTGGCCTGATCGATCGAAGAGCGCTTTTGCACCGGCGAACGTGGCGGGGGCGCCCCTGATCGCGCGCGGCAACGCGTAGACCAAGGTAACGGCGACCGCGACAGACGCGGCGGCGACTCTCGCTTTCCTGCGATTCACCGCTACTTGTTCATCTGTAGGGCCGGTCGCTTTGTCGAACTCCGCGTTCTCTCCCCAGGTCGTCTTCTGCCCTTTGTATATACCGTAGCCGATCAGCGCGCCGCTCATCGGGATGGCCAGCGGCCACAGCGGGAGGGGCTTGCCTTCTTTCGACAGCGGGTGCTCTGTCTGAACGTTGGGAACCTCGCCAACGATCGGCCCGCGCTTGGGCCCCGGGGAATAGACCGGCGAAGAATAAACGCCGCTCGTCGCGACCGATTGACTCGCTTGTCCGGATGACGGCGACGCGGCGCCCCCGCCTCCGCCCGTTGGCGCGACGCGGCCCTGGCTTTCGGCCTTCAGGAATTTGGCCGCAGCGTTGTTCGGGTCCCTTTCTAAAACCGCGTTCGCCTCGGCCAACGCTCCGGGGAAATCATTTTCCTTCAGGCGAGTCCGGCCAAGGGAAACTCGCAAGATGGGATCGGCGGGTTGCTTTTTGAGCGCGACTTGCAGATTGGCGACGGCTCCGTCATGATCTCCGAGCAGAACGAGTACGCGCGCTCGCAATGCTTCGTTCTCAGACGACGGTGGAACTACGGCGAAGGCCTTCTTGAACTCGGCGCGAAATTCCTGAAGGAATTTCTGGTGCGTTTCGGCCGCGACCGCATGATTTTGCATGGCTTCGATTTCGGCCGCGAGCTTCTTTTCGAGCACCAATAGGCCGGGGTCCGGAGGCAAGGCGGCCCGGGCGCCAGTTGAAAGTAAAAAGACGAGTAAGAATAGGCGTTTCATAGCCTGTTCACGAGTGTAACTCCAGGTCCAGTGTCTGTCAATGAGCGAGTTCTCGTCCCCTATTTTGTAGAATCGGGGACATGCTTCTTCCGCGCGTCCTGACCGCACTCGTCGGGATCCCCCTCATGCTGTACCTCGTCCACGCCGGCGGCGTGGCGTACGGGATTTTCATCGCGGGCATCAGCGCTTTGTGCTGCTACGAGTACGCCTTGATGCTGCGCCTGGGCGGACGCCCCGTCCAGTTCGTGCCGACGGTCTTGCTCGGCGGCGCCTTGGCCGCCTGCGCCTCGCTCGGCGGCCCCCTGCCGCTCGTGCTCGCCGGCGGCGCGGCCGCGCTCGTCCTCGTCGAGATGGCCGCCAAGACCCACAGCCTCGACCGCGTGGCACTCACCTTGTTCGGCGCGGTCTTCGCGGGCTGGATGCCCGCCCACCTCGCCATGATCCGCGACCTGCGCCCGCACGGTGAGGCCTTCGCGTTTCTCGTCTTCGCCGCGGTGTGGAGCATGGACACGGCCGCCTACGCGGCGGGCCGGGGCTTCGGTCGCCACGCGCTGGCGCCGGTGCTCTCGCCCAAGAAGACCTGGGAGGGTGCGGCTGCGGGCTTCGTCGCCGCGATCGTCGTGAGCCTCGCCTTTCAGAAGTTCAAGCTGTACGAGTCGCTCACGGCCCCACGGGCCGTGTTAATAGGCGTGATCATCGGCGTCATGGGCCAGCTCTCCGACGCGG
>JAYTIP010000358.1:0-4421 GCA_043731745.1 Elusimicrobiota bacterium
CCAAAACGTCCGCTCTTGCCGGAAACCTTCTTGCCGCCGATGAAATGCTGGAGCTCTTGGGCCACGTTTCCTCCCCGGTTCAAACTTCGCCTATTGTACCTCCATTTGCTAGAGTGTTCACGTCGTAACCCGACGCATCCGTAGGAAGCCGGTGTAATTCCGGCACGGTACCGCCACTGTAAACGGTGAGCCCGCCAAAGTCACTGTCCCTTGAACGGGATGGGAAGACGAGGCAATGGGCGACGACCCGTAAGTCAGGAGACCTGCGTCGGGCAACCTCGAGTAAGGAGGACCCACCATGGTCCCGTCACGCCCCGTCGTCCTCGCCGCCGTCCTGTTGTCGCTCCTGCCCGTCGCCGCGCGCTCCGCGGCCCTCGTCGAAGACACGCTGTTCAAAGAAGTCCGCGCCGCCTCCCGCCTGCCCGACGCCCCCGTCGACGAACGCCGTTATCCCGGCACCGTCCGCGTCCTCGACGCCGCAGACCTAAGTCGTTTGGGCGGTGATACTTTGGCCGACGCGTTGGGTCGCCTGCCCGGAGTCACGCTCTACAATCAGACCGGGAACGCGTTCCAACCCACGCTTGATCTGCGCGGCTGGAACGCCGCGCCCGGACCCGCGACCGTCGTCCTCGTCGACGGCGTGCGCGTCAACGAGGCGGACTTAGGCCAGGTGAACTGGCAGTTGATTCCGGTTGAATCCGTGGAGCGCGTCGAGGTCCTGCCCGGGCCGAACACGATCTACGGCAAGGACGCGCTCGCGGGCGTCGTCGCGATCTTCACCAAGCGCGGCGTGAAGAAGACGACGACGGAGGCCTCGGTCGGCGTCGGCTCTTACGGCCGCGCCGACGCGGACGCGTCCGTGCGCGGAGAGGTCGGCGGCTTCGACTACGCCGCGGCCGGAGCGCACGCGCGCGAGGACGGCTATCGTCGCGGCGCCTCGTCGCGCATGACCTCGGTCAACGGCAGCCTCGGGCGGAAGTCGGAGGAGGGGGACGCGCGTCTGACCTACGCGTTCGCCGACGACCGCCTCGACCAGGGCGGCTCGCTGCGCCAGGGCGAGTTCGAAGCCGACCCGCGCCAGCGCGTGAGCATCGTGAAAACCGACTCGTTGCTGAACTCGGTGGCCCTCAACGGACGCCGCAAGCTCAACGGCTGGCTGTCGGGCGCCGTGCTGGGACAGTTCCGCGAGCGCCTGGAGAACACGCCGCTTAACCGGGGCCGGACCTCGGTCTCGACGAGCAGCGCCAAGCTGCGCTCGGCCGGAGGCGCCGGACAGCTGACGGCCGACGGCACGGTCGCCGGACGACGGATGACGCTTAACGGCGGCGTGGAGGGGGCGCGGGCCGAGGCCGAGTCGGCGTCGAACGGCTTCTTCGGCGCCGCGGCGTTTAAAACCGCGACGGGCACGCGCGACGCGCGCCTGGGCTCGTGGCTGACGGGCAGCGGCGATCTCTGGCCCGCGGGGCCGGTGCTCACCGCCGGCGCGCGCTGGGACCGGACCACGCTCGACTTCAAGAACCGGACCAAGCCCACCGACGACGGCATGCGCTCCTACGCGCGCCTCTCGCCGCGCGTCGGCG
Source organism: Elusimicrobiota bacterium (assembly GCA_043731745.1). GTDB lineage: Bacteria > Elusimicrobiota > Elusimicrobia > UBA1565 > UBA9628 > GWA2-66-18. The sequence continues at coordinate 1,581 of JAYTIP010000358.1, forward strand.
TGAACTGGGAAGTGGGCCGAGGAGCCTCCTTGCGCGCGTCTTACGCCGAGGCATTTCGCGCTCCGACCTCGGGCGAGCTCTCGGCGCTGGGGCCGTTCTCTTCGAACCCCGACCTGCGTCCGGTGAAGACGCGCAGCTGGGAGGCGGGCGTGAACTGGAAGCACCCGGCGTGGGGCGAGGCGGACCTCACGGCGTATCGCTCCATGGCGCAAGACGAGATCTACGCGGTCTTCGACGCGGCCGCCGGCTTCGGATCCAACCGGAACATCGACCGGACGCGACGCCAAGGAATCGAATTCGCCCTGCGCCCGCGCATCGGAATGGCCGACGCGTATCTGAACTACTCGTACACCGAGGCGACCTTCCAAAGCCGCTTCGACCTCGACGACGCGACCTTCACCGGCACGCAGTCGATCAATCCGGGCGCTGAGATTCCGGGCGTGCCGAAGCACCGTCTGTCGACCGGGATTTCCGTTCCTTTGCCGCGCGGCTTCCGCGCGGGAGCCGGAGGGCAGTGTGTCGGCTCGAGCCGTTTCTTCGGCGACGAGGGCAACACGAACCGCAAATTGCCCGGCTACTGCACGATGGATCTTGACGGTTCGCTCGAGCGGGGGGACTGGACTTTCAGCCTCGCCGCGCGCAACGTCCTCGACGAGGGCTACGCGACGCGCGGCATCCTGGCGTCCTCAGGCGGGCGACTGGAGCGTTTCGTCACGCCGGCCGTCGGACGGACCTTCTCGGCGCGCGTGCGCTGGCGCTTCGCCGCGAAGTAACGAGAGTAACGAGAGGGGTCAGACCCCTTAAGGGGTCTGACCCCTTCGTGTTGCGTTGCTCGGACAGTTCGACCGCTAAAGCCAGGGTCGCTTCGACGCGCACCGAAAGGTCGGAGGAGGGGCGGCCCTGGCCGGCGAACCAGCTCAGCGGGTTCCACCAGCGGCGGCGGATGCGGCCGAGGTTCGCCTCGGAGTGGTACAGGTACTCCCAGTAAACCCATCGGTTGTCGAGCTTGATTTCGATCTGGGGATTGTCGGGGGAGAAGTGCTCGTGAATTTCGACGAGAACGCCTTTGGGCAGCGGGCCGAAGCGCTCGCGCGCGGCGATCACCGCGGCCTGCATCTGGGGGGAGAGCTTGCCCAAAGTGACGATGCCAGTGGAAGGAGCTTCCGGCTCGCCGCGCAGCTCGCGCATGAAAGGTTCTTCGCTCGGCTCGCGGCCGAGCAGGTCCTTGAGCGAGTCCATCTCGGGCCGCTCGGAGCCCTTCTCCAAGATCGCCTCGCGGTAGCGCGCGCCCACGCGGGGGCTGATCACGCCGTCGGCTTTAAACAGCGAGTAGATGTCCTGCGCGAAGACCTTCGACCACAGGTAGGCGTAGTAGCCCGCGCCGTAGCCGCCCATCAAGTGGTCGAAGCTCGACAGGAAGTGCGCGCCTTCCATCGTCGGGATGCCGGTGATGGACTGCTCGAGCTTGCTGAACACGGCCTGAGGATCGGCGGGCGCCTCGGTGTGCAGGATCAGGTCGCCCAAGGCGAGAGCCACCTGCGACGCCCAGGTCATGCCTTCCATGAAGCCGCGCGCCGCCGTCATCTTCTTGAAGAGTTCGTCCGGCAGCTTGGACCCGTCCTTCCAGTGCCCGGACAGTTCGTCGAGGACCTTGCGCTCCCAGACGAAGTTCTCGAGCATCTGAGAGGGAGCTTCGACGAAGTCGAGCGCGACGGAGGAGCCCGACATGGACGCGTACTGCGCCTTCGTGAGCGTCTGGTGCATCAGGTGGCCGAACTCGTGGAAGAAGGTCTCGACATCGGCGTGCGACAAGAGCGACGGCTCGCCGGGCGCCGGTTCGGGGAAGTCCGCGACCATCGCGGCGACGGGCTTTTGATAAGTGCCGTCGGGCAAGGTGCGCCCGGAGACGATCGGATAAGCGGCCGGGTGGCCGTGCTTGCCCTCTCGGGGCTTCAAGTCGAGGTAGAAATGGCCGATCGACGCGCCGCTCTTGTTGTCGAGAATCTCGAAGAGGCGCACGCCGGGCGCCCAGACGGGTCCATCCTTGATCTCGCGGAAGGTGACGCCGAGCGTCTCCTGATAGACCTTCAGCGTGCCCTCGACGACGCGTTCAACCGGGAAATACTGGCGCACCGCCTCGGTGTCGAAGCCGTGGCGCTCGGACTTCAGAATGCGCGCGTAATAGGCGCGCTCCCAAGAGAAAATCTGGGTGGCGTTGGCGTCGAATCGCTTCTTGACCGCCAGCAGATCGGCGAGATCGGTCTTGGCGCGCTCGACGACCGCGGACTTCACCCGGTCGAGGAAGGCCAGCACGGTCTCGGGATTCTTGGCCATGCGATCCTTGAGCGCCAAGTCCGGATAGGATTTGTAGCCGAGCAGGTTCGCCTGGTCGCGGCGCAGCTCGAGGCCTTCCTTGAGAACGGCCAAGTTGCGCTCGCCGCCGCGGTTGGTGAACTTGAGGAGCATCGACTTGCGCAGGTCCTCGCGCTCGGAGTAGCGCATGAAGGTCGGCAAGGTGGACTCGTCGACGGGAATCAGGTAGCGGCCCTGCGCGTCGCGCTGAAGGGCGGCCACATACTGCGGCGGCAGGCCCTTGAGGTCGGCGCCGTCGAAGACCACGGTCTCCTTCTGGTCGTCGATGTTGCGGCCGAACTCGTTCTGCAGCACGATCAAACGCTCCTGCATGGCCTTCAGGCGGGCGCGGTCCTCGGGCTTGAGGCCGAAGCCGTTGTCGCGGTAGCCGCGCAAAGTCATTTCCATGAGGCGCGCGTCGACGGGGTTGAGCTTCTCATTCTGCGCCGCCGCGGCCTCGAACTGCCGATAAAGATCTTCGCGGTGAGA
>JAYTIP010000359.1:0-2519 GCA_043731745.1 Elusimicrobiota bacterium
GGCCGAATGCCACGGATGGGAGCTATGAGCTTCAAATCCATCCGACTTACGATGGCGCGCTCACATATATCCAGCAGCCGACCCTCGATACTTCGGTGCATATTAGGTCCGTTCTCGTCTGACGCGCTCACGGATCTGAGCTCATCGAGGGCGTAAACTTTGGCGGGGACAGCTTCGCCGTGGCGGCAAAGGCCGTCGAATGCGGAGGCGGGCGTCGGCGTTGTTCTCGGCGTAGCTCCTGCTTGGCGACCGGCTCGGGTCCGGACCTCGTGATGTTGGATCAGGCCGCCAAAGCGAAGCGTAACCCTCTGTCATAATTCCGTCAAGACCTGTGGGCAATCGTGGGTCTTTTTAGTTTTTGATGTTCCTTTGACATTGGAAATCCTCGACGAGGAACATCCCGTCAGTCGCCATGCCGTACTGCCAAACCTCCTCACCTGTCCAGCTCGGCCCGCACTAGGGCCCCGCCGTGGCCGCGCTCGAGCGCTCAACGACCCCGCCGCGGCCTGACGAAAACGGCCCTCGCCATGGCCTGAAACCGTCGAGCTCGCGCGCTCGCACGGCCGCGCCCCGACCGGGCCGACGGGCGCGGCCGGCTTCGCACGCTCGGCCAACAAATGAGGAACGCTCGACCCCTTTGAGCCGATCCGGTTTCGCGCGGGCGCACCAGCGCCTCGCACGGAAAACCGTCTCTACATGTGAAAGCGGCGCTAGCGCCGCTACAGCCCGCGCTAACGCGCGACGGCAGTCTTGCCCGCCGGAACCTTGTCGATGAACGCATCAAGCGCGTCGCCGATCTCCGTCGCCGCCGCGCGATACGCGTCCGCGTCGCCGCCGTACGGATCGTTCACATCGCCGCCCTTCTTGGCGTAAGCCGCCAGCGAAAAGATCTTCTTCGCGGCCTCTGGGAAGCGCGAGCGCGCCGCCTCGGCCTGCGCCTCCGTCATCGTGAGGATGACGGTCGACTTCGCCGCGTCGTCGGCGGAGAGCGTCTTCGCCGTGTGCGAACCCGGCGCCGAGCCCAGCGCCGTGAGCGCGTCCTTCGCCTTAGGGTTCATGTCCTCGCCCTCAGTCGAGACGGAAAGCCCGCGCGAGAACACCTCGATGTCCCCGCGCCCGCGCCGCTCGAGCTTCTCGCGCGCGAGATGGGCCGCCATCGGCGAGCGGCAGGTGTTGCCGGTGCAGACGAAGGTGATGCGCTTGGCCTGCGGCGCGGCCGCGGGTTTCATCTGAGAGCCCTCGGGCACCGCGGGAACCGGGACGGGTTTCTCGACCGCGTTGCTCGTCACCGCGCGCGACTGAAGGATGTAGAGCTTATCGTCGACGAAGCCGAACTCGATGTCGAGCGCGTAGCCGAAGTGCCTCTCAAGAGCGACGGACACGTCGCTGAGGAGCTTGAGCTTGGCGGGCGACATGGAGCGGCGGCGGCGCCACTCGGCGGGCATCTTGTGCTCGATGGTCCCGCGGCCGTCCTTGCCCCGCACGAAGGCGACTTTCTTGTCGGCGATCATCGCCGGAAGCATCTCGCGCCCGTTCGTCTTCGAGAGAACATACTGATCGGGAGCGACGCGGCCGGAGACGATGCCCTCGCCCAGGCCGAAGGCGCCGTTGACGATGACGCGGCCCGAGCTGCCCGAGACGGGATCCTGAGTGAACGCGACGCCGGAGACCTCGGAGTCGACCATCTTCTGCACGACGACGGCCTGAGCCAGGTTGAGCGTCGAGAGGCCGCGCGTCTCGCGGTAGAGCAGCGCGCGCGGGTTCCACAGCGAGGCCCAGACATCCTTCACATGCTCGAGCAGCTCGTCGGGGTTTACATAGAGGTGCGTGTCGCCGGCGCCGGCGAAGGCCGCTTCCGCGCCGTCCTCGTCGACGGCGGAGGAGCGCACGGCGAGCGACCCCTTGTCGAGGCCCTGGGCGGCGAGCCCCGCCAGGATTTCCCGGCCTACGCCCGATTTCGCGGAGAGCTTGGCGTCGAGGATGAGGCGGCGCGCGCGCTCCGAGCGCTGCTCGACCGTGAGGCTCGGGTTCTTGCCGAGCGCTTCGAGCTTGTCGGCGATGCCGCTCTCGGTCAGGAATCGCCGGTAGGCGTGCACGGTGAGCGCCAACCCGGGAGGCACCTCGCCGCCCGCGGCGCGCACGACGGCGGCGATCTCGCCGAGCTTGGCCGCCTTGCCGCCGACCCAGGGCACGTCGACGTCGAGAATGGAGGACAGCGGGAGCACGGCCGGCGCGGCGCGCTCCATGGACTCGCGCCGCCCGCTTTCAAGGCGCGCGGCCTGAGCCTCCCAGGTGCGGATCATGTCGGCGTTGAGGTTGCGGCGGCGCGCCTTGGCGATCGCGGCCTTGATGCGCGGCAAGGCCTCGACGGTGGCGGCCGGGCCCAGACGCGCGTGGCGCTGGAGCTCGGACATTTCTTCCGCGAGAAGCTTGCCGTGGCGCGCGCGCGCCTCCTCGCGCATCGAGGAATGCGCGATCTCGACGGCGGCGAGCTCGGCCTTGGGGCGCTTGAGATCGGA
>JAYTIP010000360.1:0-5275 GCA_043731745.1 Elusimicrobiota bacterium
ACGCCAGGTCGCGCCCGACTTTCCCGGAGACCGTGACGGGCCCGCCGAAGGACGCGGCCTCGCCGCGGCATTCGCCTTCGACGACGAGCGGGCCGCCGAACGCGGCACAGTCGCCGGTGACGGTTCCCTTGACGGTCACCGCGCCCTTGGCCGCGAGGTCGCCGTCGAAGGTCTGTCCCTTTTCGACGGTGTAATCGCCGGCGCGGACATTGTCGTCTCCAATCTGCAGCTTGATGGCCCGCGCAGGGGAGGCCGCGGCGAGAAGAACGAGGACGACGGGCAAGAGGCGGGAATTCATGATTTGGCTCCGATGAGACGAGATTGGGACGGCTGCGGCATCGAAATCGCGAGGAACAAGACGGCGGCGAGCAACGCCGAGGCCGACAGCTCCGCGCCGGCTCGGGGCGCGGGCAGAAGATGAAGCGCGAGACGAACCGCCAGTTCGACGGACGCCCCGAGCTTAGCGGCGAAGGCCGCGACGCGGGGAATCGAAATCGTCAGGCGCGTCGCGGCGGAGGCGATGAAAAAGGACGACGCGGTGAGGGCCGCGGCCAGCGGCCACAGCGGGACGGCGGCCGGTCGCGCCGCGAGCTTGGCGAGCACGGCCCGGCTGAACGCGGCGCTCGGGCGCAGCTGGGGCAGCGAGGCGAGCGCCGCGTTCAGAGATCGATTAAAGTCGTCATCTTTCCTCATGGCTTCACCTCTCATTACGGACGCGGGGTCCCGCGCGTTTCATCTTTTTCAAACGCTTCCCATTTCCGCCGCATCAGCTCGCGCGCGCGGAACAGACGGATTTTCACGGTGCCCTCGGGAACGCCCAACGCGGCGGCCGTGTCCTCGACGCTGAGACCTTCGACGTGGCGAAGCAGGAGAGCCTCGCGGTACAAAGGAGGAAGCGCCGCGATCAGACGCTCGACGAGCGCCCCGTCGAGCGCGAGCTCGGCCGCGCGCTCGGGGCCGTCCGCCAAGTCCGCCGGCTCGGCCGGGGCGTCTTCGTGATCAAGCGAGAGGTCGACCCGGCGAGCGCGCAGGAAATCAAGCGCCGCGTGATGGGCGACGGCGAACAGCCATGAATGGAAGGCCCGGCTCTGATCGTACGACTCCAAAGACCGGAACGCCTTGAGAAACGCGGTCTGCGCGAGGTCCTCCGCGTCGCGCGCGTCGCCGACGAGGCGCAAGAGAAAGGAATAGATGCGTCCTTGGTGCCGCTCCAACAGGAGGGCGTAGCCCGCTTCGTCGCCCGCCAGGCAGCGGCGGACGAGGGCGGCGTCGATGTCGAGGGGTTCGCTCACGGCACTCAATACTACGCAAAGGCGGGCGGCGGGGTTTCGTTTAGAAGCGGAAGGCCAAAGTGATGCGGTTGACCGAACCCAGGTCCCCGAAGGGGATCCAGGCGTAATCGAAGCGCATCTTCGAGAAGTCGAAGCCGGCGCCGAGCGAGATGCCGGTGAGGCCCTCGAGGCCGCGGGTGCGGCTCTGGTCGTAGCCGCCGCGCAGGCTGACGGCCCAGGGCTTCTTCGAGCCGACCGACGAAGCGGGAAGGCGCGCCTCGATGCCCAGCGACGCGTACGGATCGGCGTCGACGGGCAGGTTCACGTCGAGGCCGGCGTCCACCTGGGGCGAGACGTGCCAAACGCCGCCGGCGCGCATGCGAAGGGGGAGGGGATCGGCGGTGCCTCCCAAGTTGATGGGCGGCCCCGCGTTCGTGATCGAGCCGCCCAGGTCGACCGGGTTGTCGCCCAGGTCGAAAACGTGCTTGGCGAGCACGCCGAAGTCGGCGGCGAAGGTCGTGCCGCTGCGGTCGTCGAGCGAGGAGCGGATGATCTTCAGGCCGCCGCCGAGCGAGACGGGGCCGAGAAGACGACGCGAGTACCAGGCGCCGATCGCCAGGTCGGTCGGCGTGAACTTGCCCGTCGAGTCGCCGACGCCGTTGTAGGCGGTCTGCGCGCCCTGGGAGGCGTAAACGAGCCCCGCGCCGAATGCGGCGTCGCGGCCGAGCGGACGCGCGTAAGCGGCGGAACCGGAGTACGCGGACTCGAGCAGCGCGCCGTACTCGACGGCCACTTCGCTCGGCGACTCGGCTTCGAGGCGCGAGAGCGCGGCCGGGTTCAGGAACGAGGCCTCCGCGCCGAGGCCCGCGGCGGCGGAAACGCCGCCCATCGCCGCGGCGCGCGTGCCGCCGGCGGATTTCAGGAAGGCGGCGCCCGTCGTTCCGGCCGCGCGGGAAGAGAACTTACCGTCGGGGAAAAAGGCGGCGCGGGAGGAGTTCGCGGTTATTAAAAACGCCGCGAGAATCGCCGCGTCTAGACGGGCCAGACCGGACCCCGGCGAGGCTTTTCTTCCGGCGCGGGCTCCTGCGCGGCGGGCGCCGGCTCGACGACGGGTTCGGCGACGCGCTCGACGATCGGCTCGGTCGCGGGCGTCTTGGGCTCGGACTTAATCAAGGCGCCGAGTTCCATGCGGATCGTCTCGTCGGGCGAAATAGTTTCGGCTTTAGGCGCCGGCGCGGGTTCGACCAGCTCGATCTTCGGCTCGGTTTTGGGCTCGGGTTTCGCCTCGATCTTGGGCTCCGGGGCCGGCTCGACGACGGCGGAGAGTTCGATCGGCGGGCCCGGAAGCTTTTCCTTGCGCGCTTTCTTCGGCTCGGGCGCGGGCGCGGCGACAGGCTCCGCAACGGCCACGGCGGCGGGCGCGGCGGCCTTCATCGCCTCGACGGCGCGCGTGAGCTCGGTGAGGCGTTCAATTAAGGCCTCGTCGCGAGTGGAAACGGCGGCGAGTTCCGCGTCGAGACGCTTAGCCAAGTCGCGAACATCGCTGTGCAGCTCGCCGAGCTCGGACTTGATGTTCTGCATGTACACGACGGCCGGGCTGACGCCGCCGGTCGTATTCTCTTTGCGGCGGTCGGGACCGGGGTAATCGGACTTGGTGTCGGCCTTGGGCTCCGCGGAGGCCACCTGAACGGGGGCCGAGGATTGCTCGCTCAGGTACACCGGGCGAATCGCCTCAGCCGCAGAAACGGAGGCCGTGGTTTCAGGCGCGTCGCCCTCGTGCGCGTCGGCGGCCTCGGAGGCGAGACGGTATTGGCCGAGAAGGAAGAAGAAAAGGACGCCGCTGATCAGGAGTCCAGCCGACGCGATGTAAAACCAGCCGTCCGACCATAATCCCATCATAGTAAGGAATGGTAGCGGTGACGACCCCGAGGTGTCAAGCGAACGGGCTCCAGAAACGGTATAATAGTCAGATGACAACGGGCCGGCCGCCGTACCGCCTCGCCTTTTGCCCGCGCTCCGAGGCCGAAAGGACCCTCGCCGAGCCCGCGCTTCTGCGCGCCCGCCTAGGCGCCGCGGAAGCCGAGGAGCTCCTGGCCCTTCCCGAGCGCCGCCGGCTCGACCGGCTCGCGGGTCGCCTCGCCGCCAAGCGCGCGCTCGCGGCCGTGTTCCTGGCCGACTACGGCTGGGAGACCGAGCCCGCCGATCTCGTCATTTCCAACGACGACGCCGGCCGCCCGCTCCTGACTTTGCCCGACGGCGCGCCCGCGCCCGCCCCGTCCTTCTCGATCTCGCACTGCGCGCAGGGCGGCGCCGCCGCGGCCGCCGAGCCGGGCCGCCTCGTGGGTGTGGACATCGAGACCATCGTCGCGCGCCCCGCCGAAGTCATCGCCTTCGTCGCCGCACCCGGTGAGCTGGCCGCGGGGCCCGACGATCCGGAAGCTCAGGCGCGGCTGTGGACCGCCAAGGAAGCGATCTTGAAGATGCTGGGACTCGGCCTCGACGCCGACGCCAAAGCCGTGCGCCCGGAGGCCGACGGCGCCGTGCTGACCGGCGCCCCGGCCGCCAAATGGGCCGAACTCGGCTCGCCGCGCCTGCGCCTCGACTACGACGGCGTCGAGGGCGCACGAATCGCCGTCGCGTACACGGGAGACTGACGAACATGGATAAAGACGCGGTGAAAAACCCCAAGGCGCCCCGCGCGGTCGCGGCGAGCGTCGTCAAGCTTCGAGCGGCCGTGGAGAAGGCGTCGGCCGGCGGCGGCCCTCAGCGCGTCGAAGCGCAGAAGGCGCGCGGCAAGTTCACGGCCCGAGAGCGCATCCACTACCTTCTCGACGAAGGCAGCTTTCAGGAGCTCGACCTGCTCGTCTCCACGCGCGCGACGGAGTTCGGCCTCAAGGACAAGGACATTCCCGGCGACGGCGTGATCACGGGCTTCGGCCAGATCAACGGCAAGGAAGTCTGCGTGTACGCGCAGGACTTCACCGTGCTCGGCGGCTCACTCGGCCTGGCGCACGCCAAGAAAATCGCCAAGGTCATGGACCTCGCGTATGAAAACCGCGTTCCCGTGATCGGCCTGCTGGACTCGGGCGGGGCCCGAATCCAGGAAGGCGTCGACTCGCTCGACGGCTACGCCGAGATTTTTCACCGCAACGTGAAATGCTCGGGCGTGATCCCGCAGATCTCCGTGATTCTCGGACCCTGCGCGGGCGGCGCCGTGTACTCGCCCGCGCTCACCGACTACATCTTCATGGTCGAGGGCATCTCGCAGATGTTCGTCACCGGCCCCGATGTGGTGAAGGCCGCGACGGGCGAAGAAGTCACCTTTGACGGGCTGGGAGGATCCGAAGCTCATACCTCCAAATCCGGCGTCTGCCACTTCGTCGCCAAGTCCGAGCCCGACTGCTTCCGCCAGGTTCGCGAGCTGCTGAGCTACCTGCCCCAGAACCGCTGGGAGAAGGCGCCGCGCGTCGCCAACCCCGACCCGATCCGCCGCTCCGTTCCTCTCCTCGAGAAAATGTGCGACCTGGACCCGCGCAAGTCCTACCGCGTCCATCACATCATCTGGCAGATCGCCGACGAGCACAAGTTCTTCGAGATTCAGGCGGGCTTCGCCAAGAACATCGTCACCGGCTTCTGCCGCATGGGCGGCGAGGTCGTGGGCGTGGTCGCCAACAACCCGGCGCACTCCGCCGGCGCGCTCGACATCAACGCGTCGGACAAGGCCGCGCGCTTCATCCGCTTCCTCAACTGCTTCAACATCCCGGTCCTGACCCTCGTCGACGTCCCCGGCTACTGGCCCGGCCTGACGCAGGAGCACGGCGGCATCATCCGCCACGGCGCGAAGATTCTGTTCGCCTACGCGGAGGCCACGGTTCCCAAAATCACCGTCATCCTGAGGAAGGCGTACGGCGGCGCCTACATCGCGATGAGCTCCAAGCACATGAAGGGGGACTTCAACTTCGCCCTACCGTGCGCCGAAATCGCGGTCATGGGCCCCGCGGGCG
>JAYTIP010000361.1:0-2419 GCA_043731745.1 Elusimicrobiota bacterium
GCGCGGGTTTCTACGAGACCATCCGCGACTCCGACACCGTGGTCTCGCCGGGCAGCGCGGAGGTGATCCTGTCGACCGCCGTGCTCGACGCTCGCCCCGACTTCTGGCCCGACACGCGGCAGTGGCGCATGGCCTACGCCTCCTACAATCCTCTGGGAACTTGCGCGCTCCTCATTTACGAGGACCGCGAGCTGTCCCGGCGCTACAAGTTCACTTTGACGCGTATTTATAACCCCAGCGCCCGCTCCGACCGCGCGCGCGCCCACACCACCAACGGGCGCCTGCTCTTCAATCAAGGCGAGCTCGACGGAGCCTTGATCGAAACCGAGATCGGCGCCAAGCTGGCGCCCGAGGTCGGGGCCACCCGCTATCACTACGGCGCGATGCTCGCCCTGACCGGCCACCCCGACGCCGGCATGCGCGAACTGCTCGCCGCCGTCGCGCGGGACCCGCGCTTCGCCGACAAGGCGGCCACGGACCCCGATTTCGACTCCTTGCGCGAGCGTCAGGACTTCCAGGAACTCATCCTGAAACAAAAGACGCCGCCCCTCCCGGGGGCGCCTTAACTGGTGTCAGGCCTCCCACTTTCCCACTTTTTTAACCGGCTAGAGGCTGGGAAAAGTGGGAAAGTGGGAGGCCTGACACCAAGGTGACCGTTCAAGCCTTGAACATCCCCTCCGGAAGGGCTATAATGCGTTGTCGGAGGCGAGGATTTGAGCCCGATTGCCCCAAGCCGAATGGGAGCTAAACAGGCGAACGAGACCACGCTTCGGCGTGGTTTTTCTGTTTAAAACATGAGCAACGGACGACACCAGTTCACTGATCGAGGCCGCGAGGAGGAGCTCCGTGAGCTCCTTCATCGCCGGCTCCTCGTGCTCGACGGGGGCATGGGCACCATGCTCCAGGCCCGCGACCTCAAGGCCGCGGACTTCGGCGGCGAGGCGCTCGAGGGCTGCAACGAGAACCTGGTCCTGACCCGCCCCGACGTGATCCAGGCCGTGCACGAGGCGTACTACGCCTCCGGCGCGGACATGATCGAAACCAATACCTTCGGCGCGATCCGCCACGTGCTGGCCGAGTACGACCTGCAGAATAAGGCGTATGAAATCTGCAAGAAGGCCTGCGAGCTCGGCCGCGCCGCCGCCGCCAAGCACAACACCCCGGACAAGCCCCGCTTCGTCGCGGGTTCGCTCGGGCCCGGCACCAAGGCCATCTCGGTCACCGGCGGCATCACCTACGACGAAGTCCTCATCAACTATCAAGAAGCGACGAAGGGCCTCCTCGATGGAGGAGCAGATCTCATACTGCTCGAGACCCAGCAGGACACGATCAACATCAAGGCCTCGATCAACGGCGTGTACGCCGCGTTCCGCGAAGCCGACCGCTCCATTCCCGTCATTCTCTCGGTCTCCATCGAGACGATGGGCACCATGCTCGGCGGCCAGGACATCGCGGCACTCGCCGACGCCGTCTCCCACTTCGATCTGCTCGCCGTCGGCATGAACTGCGCCACCGGGCCCGACTTCATGACCGACCATTTGCGAACCTTGTCTTCCCTCACCCGCGCTTTTACGATCTGCTACCCCAATGCCGGACTACCCGACGAGAACGGCGTCTACAACGAAAGCCCCGAGATGGTGGCCAAGAAGGTCGCGCGCTTCGCCGAAGAGGGCTGGGTCAACATCGTCGGCGGCTGCTGCGGCACGACCCCCGCCCACATCAAGCTCATGGCCGACGCCGTCGCGGGCAAGCCGCCGCGCCGCGCGCACAAGCCGCGCCGCGCCTCGGTGTCGGGAATGGAGTCACTCTCGCTCGACGAGGACCGCCGCCCGCTGATCGTCGGGGAGCGCACCAACGTCATCGGCTCGCGCAAGTTCAAGGAGCTCATCGTGGGCGGCTTGATCGAAGAGGCCGCCGAGCTCGCCCGCCACCAGGTCCGCGCCGGCGCCCACATCATCGACGTGTGTCTGGCCAACCCCGACCGCGACGAAAAGGACGACCTCATCGCGTTCTTCGAAAGGGCCGTCAAGAAGGTGAAGGTCCCCTTCATGATCGACTCGACCGACGCCGCCGTCATGGAAGAAGCTCTCAAGCGCGCGCCCGGCAAGTGCATCCTCAACTCGATCAACCTCGAAGACGGCGAGGAGCGCTTCGAGGCCGTCGTCCCCCTCGTCCACACCTACGGCGCGGCCCTCGTCGTCGGCACGATCGACGAGGACAAGATCATGGGCATGGGCTTGACGCGTCAGCGCAAGCTCGACATCGCGAAGCGCTCCTTCGACCTGCTCACGACCAAATACGGCATCGCCCCGGAAGACATCATCTTCGACCCGCTCGTCTTCCCGGCGGGCACCGGCGACAAGAACTACTGGGGCTCGGCGGTCGAGACCATCGAGGGCATCCGCATCATCAAGGCGGC
>JAYTIP010000362.1:0-5859 GCA_043731745.1 Elusimicrobiota bacterium
GATCAAGGTCCAAGGCGCGCGCTCGGGACGGACGCGGCATTGCCAGGCGGCGACGGCGCGCGTGCCGGCGGGATCGACGAGATAGACGTCTCTCGGAAGAAGGTCGTAGACCTCGACGGCCTCGCCCGTCTTATCAACGAGCCTCGCAGAGGCTCGCTCGGCCTTGGCGAACATCGTCAAGCCCGGAAGCGCCGGGAAGAAAAAGCCCGCGGCGCTCCACGCGGCGGTCGCCGCGAATAGCGCTGCGGCGGCCAGGTTCAGGCGCCGAGTTCGGTCAGGCACGCGTCGAAGATCTCGAGGCCCTTGTCCACATCATACTCGGTGAGCACGAGCGGCGGCGCCACGCGGATGGTGGACTTGCCGCAGCCGAGCAGGAGCAGGCCCTTGGTGAAGGCGAGCTGCTCGAGCTTGGCCATGAGGTCGCCCGCGGGCTCCTTGGTCTTGCGGTCGGTCACGAGCTCGACGCCGATGAAGAGGCCGAGGCCGCGCACATCGCCGATGCAGGGATGCTTGAACGCGAGCTTCTTCATGCCGGCCTGCAGGCGCTCGCCCATCTTGGTCGCGTTGGCGGCGAGCTCGCTCTTGATGAGGGACATCGCGGCAAGTGCTGAGGCGCAGGCGAGCGGATTGCCGCCGTAGGTGGAGCCGTGAGAGCCTCTCGGCCAGGTCATCACGGACTCCTTGGCCACGATCGCGCCGATGGGCAGGCCCGCGCCGATGCCCTTGGCGGTGACGAAGACATCGGGCACGACGCCGTAGTGCTCGGCGGCCCACATCTTGCCGGTGCGTCCCGCGCCGCACTGCACCTCGTCGAAGATCAGGAGGATGCCGTTGTCGGTGCAAAACTTGCGCCAGAACTGGAGGAACTCTTTCGAGGGGAGGACATAGCCGCCCTCGCCCTGCAGGGGCTCCATGATCACGGCCGCGCAGTCCGCGGGATCTAGGCGCGTCGAGAACAAGGTCTTGGCCGCGGAGACGCACTCGTCGAGCGTGTTGCGGTACGGGTTGTGGAAAGGCAGATGATAGACCTCGGGCAGCAGCGGGCCGAAGCCCTTGCGGTACTTCACCTTCGAGGTCGTCAAAGTCATCGCCGCGTAGGAGCGGCCGTGGAAGGAGCTGTCGAAGGAGACGAGCGCCGCGCGCTTGGTGTGATGTCGCGCGAGCTTGACCGCGCCTTCGATGGCCTCGGTGCCGGAGTTGGACAGGAAGGTGCGCCACTTGCCGCCGCCGGGGGCGGACTTGGCGAGGGCCTCGCAGAGGTCGCTAAAACCCTCGTAGTAGAAGTCGGTTCCGCAGATATGAAGGAATTTCGCGGCCGCCTCCTGAACTGCCTTCGTCACGATGGGGTGCTGGTACCCGGCCGACGAAACCGCGATGCCGGCCATCCAGTCGATGTAGCGGTTGCCGTCGACATCCTCGACCATGGCGCCCTTGCCGCCCGCGATGACGAGCGGGTATTCCTTGATGTAGGAGGGCGAGGAGAATTCCTTGTCCTTGGATATGATGGCCCGGGCCTTCGGCCCGGGCGGCGCGATCTTGATCAGGGGGTAATCGGTCTTCGACGGGGCGGTTTTGACGGGCATGATCACTCCATGATGGTGCGCGACTGCTCGCGCATGAATTGGGACGCGTAATAGGGACCGCAGCCGCCCTTGCCGGTCGAGCCCGAGCCCTTCCAGCCGCAGAACGCCTGCACGCCGGGCCACGCGCCGGTGGTCGCACCCGTCTTGCGGTTGGCGTAGACGACGCCGGTTTCCATCTCGTCGAAGTACTTCTCGATCTCGTCTTTCTTGGCGGTGAAGATTCCGGCGGTCAGGCCGTAGTCGGCGCGGTTGGACTCGGCGATCGCTTGATCGATGGACTTCACCTTGCCGACGGCGAGGAAGGGGACGAAGAGCTCGCGCATGAACAGCTCGTGGTCGAGGGGGAGTTCCGCGACGGTCGCAGCGACGAAATGCCCTTTGCCCTCGAGACGCTTGCCGCCGGTGAGGATTTTGCCGCCTTTCTTGGCGGACTCGACGGCGCCGAGGTAGGTCTGCACGGAGCGCTCGTGGATGACGGGGCCCATGTAGTTCTCGAGGAGGACGGGGTCGCCGATCGTCAGCGCCTTGGTCTTCTCGACGAGCTGCTTGACGAAGGCGTCGTAGACCTTCTCGTGCACATAGACGCGCGAGCACGCGGAGCATTTCTGACCCTGCAGGCCGAACGCGGATTTCATGACGCCGTCGGAGGCGTCGTCAAGGTTCGCGGTCTCCGACACATAGGTCGGGTTCTTGCCGCCGAGTTCCATGAGCACGGGCTTGGCGTAGCGCGTGGGGAATTCCTTGAGGACCTTGAGGCCGACTTCTTTGGAGCCCGTGAAGACGACGCCATCGACGCCGGGGTGGCGCCACAGCGCCTCGCCCACGACGGGGCCGTCGCCGGTGACGAAGGAGAACAAGGAACCGGGCAGGCCGGCCTGCTTGTAGCACTCCCAAAGAAGAAGCCCGGTCCACGGGGTTTCGAGAGAGGGCTTGTAGACCACGGAGTTGCCCGCGAGCAGGGCCGCGCCCGACATGCCGGCCGACAGCGAGATCGGGAAGTTGAAGGGCGCTATGCAGGCGAACACGCCGTAAGGGCGCAGCACGGAGCGCGTGTTTTCGTTCGGAAGCAATTTGCCGAGCGGCTTTGAATAGCCGTTGTTGAGCTCGATCTGCTGGGCGTAGTACTCGATGAGATCGGCGGCTTCTTCCGTGTCGCCCATCGCCTCCATGCGGTTTTTGCCGACCTCGAGTGCCACGACGGCGGCGATCTCGTACTTGCGGGCGCGGATGAAGTGCGCGGCCTTTCGCATGGTCTGGATGCGCTCCTGCCACGGCAAGGCTCCCCACTTCTTCTGGACCTCGCGCGCGGCCTTGACCGCGGCGTCGAGGTGGGCGGGCTCGGCCATTTGAAAGCGCCCGATCAGCGCGCCGTCGACCGGAGAGAGCTTGTCGAAGGTCTTTTTGGCCTCGACGGCTTTGCCGTCGATCCACATCGGGTAGGTCTTGCCGAACTTGGACTTCGCGTCGGCGACGGCGGCGTCGAAGGCCTTGTGGAAGGCGGCCATGTCGGCGGTGGCGGCGGTGTAGGTGATCTTCGACGAAGCGGAGCTAGGCGCGGACATGGAGGGCCTCCAGAGTTTTCGCGTGCGCGGTCTTGAAGCGGGCGACGATCTCGTCGAGCTCGGCTTCGCTGACGGTGAAGGGGGGAGCGATCATGACGAGATCTCCGTTTTCACCGTCGGCGTGGCCGGTGTTGGGCCAAAGGATGAGGCCCGCGTCCTGGGCCTTCGTGATGAAGGTCTCGGCGAATTTGAGCGAGCGCGGGAACGCGGCCTTGGTCGTCTTGTCGGCGACGAACTCGACGCCCGCGAGGAGGCCCAAGCCGCGCGTGTCGCCGACGCACGGCAGCTCGCGCAAGGCTTCGAGCTTTTTCTGGAGCACTTTGCCCATCTCGGCGGAGCGCTCGACGAGCTTCTTCGCCTTGATGTGGCGCACGGCCGCTAGGCCGGCGGCGCAGATGGCGGGAGAGTGGGAGAAGGTTTGGGCATGCTTGAAGGCGCCGGAGCCTTTGGCGATCGCGTCGACGACCTTTTTCGTCGCGACGACGGCAGAAAGGGGGACATAGCCTCCCGACAAGCCCTTGCCGAGCGTCATGATGTCGGGCGTGACGCCGAAGTGGTCGATCGCGGCCCATTTGCCGGTGCGGCCGCTTCCCGACAAAACCTCGTCGGCGACGAAGAGGACCCCGTTCTTATCGCAGATCTCGCGAATGCGCTTGAAGTAATTCGCGGGCGGCACGGAGGCGCCGGTCGAAGACCCGCCGATGGGCTCGGCAATGAAGGCGGCGACGGTGTCGGGCCCCTCTTTAAGGATGGCGGCCTCGAGCGCGTCGGCGGTCATCTCGGGAGAGTCCGGCGCGCGGCGATACGGATACGGCGCGCCGATCATGGTCACGGGGACGAGCCACGGGCCGAACATCTTCTTGTACTGCTCGCGCGCCGAAGCGGAGAGGGCCAGCAGGGTGTTGCCGTGGTAGCCGGGCGTGCGCGCGATGATCTTGTGCTTGCCGGGCCGGCCCGACTCGACCCAATACTGGCGGGCGAGCTTGAGCGCGGCCTCGACGGCCTCCGATCCCGAGGAGAGGAAGTAGGCGAAGTCGAGACCTTTCGGGTTGAGCGTCCGGAGCTCGGCGGCGAGCTCTTCGGCGGGCTCGTTGGTGAAGGCGGTGCCGTTGACGTAGGCGACCTTGCGGATCTGCGCGGCGACCGCGTCGGCGACCTCGGAGACGCCGTGGCCGAGGTTGGCCACGTAGGCGCCGCCGCAGGCGTCTAAGTAGCGGCGGCCTTGGTCGTCAATGAGCCAGCAGCCCTCTCCGCGCACGATCATCGGGAATTCGCGGTCGAGCGAGCGGTAAAAGACACCGGTGTCGGGGTAGCGCCGGGGCGTCATGAATTTTATTGTAACATAAGCCCATGAGCCTGAGGTTGTGCGGTGCGGACGGCGCGTTGACGCTCTGGGTTCCCGCCGATCCGGCGAAGGTCCGCCTGAGCGTGAAGGCGGCGAAATCAGGTCCGGCCACGGCCGCGCGCGTCCTCGCCGTCGCCGCCGCCGCGAAGGGGGCGTTGTCTTTCCTCGGCTATCAGACGCAGAAAGCGGGCAGCGAGCTGGCGCTCGCCGTCGCGTCCGTGACGCCCGAGGAGGCGTCCGCGCAGGCGCTGGGCTCCGGCGGCTTCACCCCGGACGACTTCCACTATATGTGCCTCAAGACCCATTTTCGCAAGCCGCTGGCGTTCAGCTGGGACGCCCTGGCGGTGGCGCGCTCCGAGCTCGGCGCTTTGCGTTCTTCAGAGGCCTCGTTGGCCGGGGTGACCTTGGAGCCGAGCTCGCGCGGCGTGACCGGCTATCAACACCGATTTCGTGAGGCTTTACAAAAGGATTTTGACTTTCCGGAGGCCCTGTCCTGTGTGTGGGACGGCTTGCGCCCTGGGGCGCTTTCGCCGGGGTCCAAAGCGGCCCTGTTGCGCGCCGCCCTGCCTGGTTTAGGACTCGTGACGACGGCGTAGAAAGGCCTTGACGAACACCGGGGCCCCTGCTACACTCGAAGCGTTGGGGGTACCATGACCGAGATCAAAATTAAGTTCGATCTGAGCTTTAGCCGCAGGTTCATGACCACCGCGGCCGCGGCTGCGATGATGCTCTGCGCGGTCCCCGAATTGGACTCGGAAAGCGTGACTCTTTCGACCTATTACCCCGCGCCGTCCGGCGTGTACACCCAAATGATCACGACGGGCAACACCTTCCTCTCTCGCGACGGCGGCAATGTGGGGGTCGGCACCACGGCTCCGGGCGCGAAGCTCGATGTGGCAGGCATCGGCCGGCTGCAGAAGTTGTCGACGACCGGCGCGAACGCCTTGAACACGGCCGACCCTAAAGCGGCGGACATCCTGATCGGTAGCGACGACGGCGCGCGTCATGACTCGTCGATCATCATGTGGAGCGCGGCGAGCGCGTTGCGGCTGCAGAGCTCGAACGACGTCCTCTATCTCAACACCTGGAACCAGGGCCTCGGAACTTACAACGTGGCTTTGGCCGCGGGCACCGGAGCGGCCAGCAAGATCGTCGGCCCTTTGACCGTCAACAGCATCGTGACGCAAGCGGGCGGAGGTTGCTCCGCCCCGACGCTTTACACTTATGCCAGCCCGGCCGGCGGCTCGGTCGCGCTGTGCGGCGGGCAGTACATCACGACGATGGCGGGCGTCTACACGAAGTACATCGTCCTACCGCTCGACCGCGGGTCGCAGGTTTCCCCGCCCGTCAACAACACCTTCACCTACAT
>JAYTIP010000363.1:0-2283 GCA_043731745.1 Elusimicrobiota bacterium
CCGCGCCCGTTCGCGGACCCCTCGCCGCCCTCAAGGCTTTGTTGTCCGCGCCGGCGGCCGCGACGCCGGAGCTTCCGGCCGGCGGCCGCGTTCTCCCCGGCGCCGCGCGCACGCCGGCTAAGTCCGGCGAGTCTTCCGCGCTTCGCCCCGAAGCGACTTCGGCCGAGTCGAAGGAGTTCGCCGACGCCGAGTTCCGCAAGCTCAGTGGTGAGACCGCGATCAAGGCCTCGGGTGCGGCGTCCGTTCCGGTCGCCCCGGGCAGCGGCTGGCGCAAGCGCTTGGGCCTGTCGGCCGCCGGGCTCGTGGCCGGCGGCTCGCTGGCGCTGGGGCACTCCGGTACGCACGCGGCCGGCATCATTCCCGCAGCGATCGGCACGCCCGCCGCGCCGGGCCTGTCGGCCGTCGGTCAGTTCCTGGGCCAGGCCGGCTACTACGCGGGCAACGTGCTCGCGTTCCTTTTCCCGATGGCCGAGCTCCTGCGCTCGGTGCAGAACGGCCAGGTCGTGGCGCCCAAGTGGCGCGTCGGCGTCCTGGTCGGCGCGAGCCTCGCGCTGGGCCTGATCAGCGCCCCGGTGGGGGGGCTGTGGTTCTGGGGCGTGCAGAATATTTTCGGCGCGGCGGTCATCATGGCCTCGTGGCCCGCCGCGCGCATCAGCCGCAAGGTCGCGGAGAAGGCCGGCGGGGAGCTGTCGGCTAAGAGCGGCTACCTGATCACCGCCGCCGCCGTCGTCGCGTCGCTCGCGGCCGCCGCGGGCGTGTACTTCGCGGCCGCGGCCCTGATCCCGACGGCGTTGACCGCCATGATCGGCGCGACGGCCGTCGCGTCCTTGGTCGTCGGCATTCAAGCCGTCACCGGCGGCGCCTACTTCCTGCTCTTCCTGCCCGACATCCTGTCCATCATGCGCGGCCAGGCGCCGAAGGGCTTCACCCCCGGCTTCTCGTTGCTCTTCCTGCTCTCGTCGTTGGCCTTCGTGGTTTGGACTGGCCACCTGACCTGGCTGGCCGAGCCCGGCTCGCCCCAGCGCGCGCAGTTCGGCCTGTACGCGGCGCTCAACGCCGCCTATGTCCTCGTCTCCGGCGCGAGCTGGTTCATCACTCGCCGCAACGCGAAGGCCGTGACGGTCGCGCCGGCGTCTGAAGAGCCGACGGCCGAACCTGAGGCCTCCGAGCCGCCGCCCGCCCGCGCGCCTCCCGCGTCGCGCTTCGCTTCGCTCGCCGAGGCGGAGTCCCGCGCGCACTCCGCCGCCCGCGCCCGCGCGGGCAACGTCCGCCTCCTGCGCGTCGGCGTCGACCTCAAGAGCAACGGTCCCCGCTGGGTGTTCACCTTCCACGCTCCCGCCAAGAAGCAGATTCTGACCTACGGCCCGAAGGGAGTCGAGTCCCGCAAGTTCGGCGGCGACGAGCGCCCCGCGATGCTGCACCCCGAAGACCTGCCCGCCGTGAACCTCGAGGCGCGCCTGAAGGCTTTGGCCGACACCGGCTTCAAGGCCGAGCGCGTCGAGATCGTGCCCTTGGCCAAGGGCGGTCTGAAGGTGATCGTGTATGACTCCAAGAACGAGTCGCGCGAGGCTCCGATCCCCGCCGCCGCCGTCGAACCCCTGCCCGAAGCCCCTACGCCGGTCATCGAAGATCCCAAGCCCGTCGCTGAAACCCCCGCTCCCGTCACCGATGTTCCCGTTGAGCCTTCGGCCCCCGTCATCAAGGCACCGACGAGCCAAGCCGAAGGGGATATGGTTCAGGAGTACGGCCCCATTCAAGACGAGTTCCCGGGCTTGCCCGCCGGAATGGTCAAGGTGGGCAGTGAAGCGAAGACTCCCGCCGTCGTTCCGGCTCCCGAACCCGTCGTCGCCTCTGAGCCGAAGCTCCCTCGCAGCTGGCGCCGCTTCCCGGCCGAAGCGCGCGAGGCCACGAGCGAGGCGATGTTGGCCGCGAAGGCCGAGGCCCAGGAGCGCGCCCGCGCGCTCGCCCCCGACGCGCGTCTGGTCAGCGTCGCGATCAATCTCGAGGACCCGCGCTCGCATTGGATTTTCGTCTTCCGCTCCGACAAGCGCAACGCCGAGCTGACCGTTTGGACCAAGCGCGTGAAGGTGCGCACGCTCGGCCCTCGCCCGCTGAAGGCGCCGACCTTGTGGGACACGCGCCTCTCCGAGATGGGCGCGCTCGACCGCGCGTACGCCGCGCTTAAGAAGGCCAACGCGCGCTTCCGGCCCGTGCGCGTCGAAGTCGACCCGGCGTGGACCGGAGCCGCGTCTTATCGCTTCGTCGACGCTTTCGGCCGCGCCG
>JAYTIP010000364.1:0-7147 GCA_043731745.1 Elusimicrobiota bacterium
TCGAGCTCCTTCTTCCAGCCCACGGCGCCGGGGATCAGCCACGCGCGTCCCGTCGCGCCGGGGACGCCACCCGTGCTGCCCGAGCGGGAGAGCACGATCACGCGATGCCCCGCCTTGATGAGTTCCCGCGACAACGCGCGCCCGATCCAGCCCGACCCGCCGGCGATGATGATTTTCATAGAGCCCTCTTTAGGTGGAAATAGGGCCGCGACCGCGGCCTCCCGGTAATCAAAAATGTCCCGCAAGCGTCGCGCGATCTCGCGGTGAGCGAGCTCTCCGAAAGGCTGGAAGGGGAGCTCGTAATGGACCTCGTCGCTCACGCGCGTGCCGCCGTTCTCTTCTACGAAGGTGTGGGTGTGATGCCAGAGCTTGTAGGGACCCTTTTCCTGGGTGTCGACGAAGCTCAGCGGGGGCTCATACGACTCGATCCTGGTCCGCCAATACTGAGGGAAACCGAGCGGGCGCACCGTGTAATCGAACAGCGCGCCGGCGCGCATGTCGAGCGGCTCGGGAGTCAGGACATGGAAGCCGAGCCAGGACGGCGTGAGCTTGGCGAGATTGGCCGGCGTCCGGAAAAAATCGAATACCTCCGCGCGCGGACGCGGAAGCCATTGGCTGCGGCGTAGAACTTTGACGCTCATCGGGGTCCTCCTGAGGCTCCGAACACTTCAAGGGCGCGCAGGCGCGCGGCCTTGTGATCGACGATCGGTAAGGGATAGGTTTTGCCGAGGACGACGCCGGCTTGGGCGAGGACTTCGGCGGGCGCAGACGCTGGCTCTTGCAACCAGCGATCGGGCAACGCGGCGAGTTCCGGAATCCAGCGGCGAACGTAGGTGCCGTCCGCGTCGAATCGTCGGCCCTGTTCGCAGGGATTGAAGATCCGGAAAAAGGGGGCTGCGTCCGCGCCGCAGCCCGCGACCCACTGCCAATTGAGCGTGTTGCTCGCCAAATCCGCGTCGACGAGGGTGTCCCAGAACCAGCGTGCACCCTCGCGCCAATCGACGAGAAGGTCCTTCGTCAGAAACGAAGCGACGACCATACGCACCCGATTGTGCATAAAGCCGGTTTTCCACAGCTCGCGCATGCCCGCGTCCACCATCGGGTAGCCGGTGAGGCCCTGCTTCCAAGCCGCGAGGCCTTTGGCGTCGCGGCGCCAAGCGAAGTGCGAGAATCGCGGGTCGAGCGGCGTCTCGGGCGTCTTGGGAAAGTGATGAAGGACATGGCGCCCGAAGTCGCGCCAGCCGAGTTCGCCCAGAAACCCGCCCTTTTCCGCAGGGTCGCCCCCGCCCGCCTCGCGCCAGATCCGGTGCACGGAGAGCTCACCGAAGGCGAGCCGGGGTGAGAGCCGTGAATTACCGTCGGTCCCCGGAAGATTGCGCGTCGCGGCATAATTGCGGGCCCGCTCGCCCAGAAAGGCGTCAAGCTCGAGGCGGGCCCCGTCCTCGCCGGGGGTGAAGCTCTTCGCCAGGCCCTCGTCCCAACGGATCTTGGGAAGGAGGTTCAGCGAGGCGAGCGCCTCGGTCTTAGGCCAAGCCTTGGGCGCGCGAAGTTTGCCCGGATCGCCCACCGGCGGCTTCGGCCCGTCCGAATCGCCGCACCGGTTCCAGTACGGCGTGAACACGCGGTAAGGCCCGCCGGCTAGCGTCTTGACGGTCTCCGGCTCGAAGAGCACGTTGCCCGCAAGCGGCCGGACTTCGAGGCCCGCGGCGCGCGCCCCTTCTTCGACGCGCTTCTCCACCGCCCGGGCCGACGGCTCGTAGCGTCGGTTCCAGGACAAGGCCGCCGCGCCGCACTCGCGCGCCGCCGAGACGAGCGCGTTCGCGGCGGGGCCGCGGCGCACGATGAGGCGCGAGCCTTGCTTTTTGAGCGAACTTTCCAGGCTTTCAAGCGTGTGGTGCAGCCACCAGCGCGAGGCCGCGCCCGGCGCCCAGCCGCCGTCTTCCTCCGGCGACCAGACGAACACGGCGACGATCGGTCCGCGCGACGCGGACCCCGCTAAAGCGGGGTTATCCAGTATGCGCAGGTCGCGCCCAAGCCAAACGAGGGTCGTTTCCATTCATCTTTTAGTGTGTACCGGTCGCGCTTTCTTACATGGAAGAAGTAAAATGGCGCATGGCCCGAGTCATCCCCTGGTTTAAAGTCCTCGCCGCGACCGTCCTCGTCGCCGTCCTCGGCGCGGGGGCAGCCCTCGTGGCCGTGAAGGCCTTTCTTCCCGAAGATAAGCTCAAGACGATGGCGGTGGACGCCGCGCGCAAGCAGCTCGGCCGCGAGGTGCGTCTGAGGGGCGTTTCCGTGGGCCTGACGGGAGTGCACCTGAGCGGCCTCGAGATCTCCGAGCGCCCGGATTTCGCCGCCGGTACCTTCCTCAGCGTCGAGACCTTCTCGCTTCGCCCCAGCTGGCGCGCGCTGCTGCGCAAGAAGCTCGTCGTGCAGGCGGCCTCCGCCGACGGCCTTAAGGTCCGCGTGATCAAGGACGCGGCGGGCGCGTTTAATTATGAGACCCTCGCCTCCTCCGCTCCGGCCACCCCGGCCCCGGCCTCCGCTTCCGTCTCCAAGGACGCGCCGCCTGCGGAGTTCAACATCCGGCATCTGCGCGTCAGCCGCGGCGAGATCGACTACCGCGACGACGCCGCCAAGGACGCGGTCGCCGTGACCGGGCTCTCCTTGTCGCTCGACGACTTCAGCCTCGCCGAGCCCTTCGACCTCGACGTCTCTTTGCGCGCCAAGGGCACGGCCGCCGGCCATCCCGTTGACGCCGCCCTCTCGTTCGCCGGGACGATCCACCCCGCGCGCGGCGATCGCGCCAAGTTCGCCGCCGAGTTCAAGCGTCTGAGCGTCGAGCAGGACGGCCTCAAGCTGTCCGCCAAGGGGCGCGTCGCCGGGCTCGACGCGATCGACGCCAAGCTCGACGCGACGCTTTCCGCCTCCGGCAAGACCGTGCTCACCGCGGACGGCACCGTGAAGCTGTCGGCCCCCGGCGAAGGCGGCGGGCGCTCGGCCGACGGCGACTTCAAGCTCAAGACCTCGGGGCTCGACACGACGACGATCGCCAAGTGGCTCCCGTCCTCGGGCATCCCGTCGTTGGCGATTCCCGCCATGGAGGCGTCGCTCAACGGACGACTGGACGGAAAGCACGCGGATATTAAGAGCTTCAAGGTTTCCTGGAAGGGCGGGGTCGTGGAGGGCTCGGGCGCCGCGGGGGGGATCGGCACGGAGAAAGCCGCCTATCAGGGCCAGGCGCGCTTCGGCGTCGATCTGCCGGAGATCCGGCCCGGCGAGTACTCGTTCATCAAGCTTCCGCCGAAGAGCTTCGTGCCGGCGATGCGTCTCGACGGGGAAGCTTCGTATCTCGGCGACGACCTTTCCTTTAAAGCTCTGACCGCTAAGTTCAAGCAAGGCACGGTCTCGGTGACGGGCGCCGTTCGCAAGCTCGGCTCGGCCAAGCCCGTCCCGGACCTCTCCCTGCGCTTCGCGATCGACATGCCTTCCTTCAAGATCGGAGAGCTTCCCTTCGCCGTGACGGCTCTGCCGGCCGACTTCGTCGTTCCCGCGATGCGCCTCGACGGCGGCGCGAAGGCGCGCGGCGACGATGTCGCGCTGGATAAGGTCGTCATCAAAGGCAAAAGCGGGACCTTGCGTCTTGACGGCACCGTCGCCAAGGCGCTCGCCGGGACTCCGGTGCCCGAGCTCGAGGTCGGCGCCGACCTCGACTTGCCCGCGCTCACCGACAAGGACCTGCCGCCGCTCGCCGCGATCCCGGCCGGCCTCGAGCTGCCGGCCTCGAAGTGGGACGCGGACCTCACCTACACGACGAAGCTGATCAAGCTGCGCCGCCTGGGAGTGAAGATCGGCACCAACGAGCTCGCCGTCTCGGGCGGCGTCACCGACCCCGCGGGGCGGGGCGCCTTCGATCTTCTTCTCAAGTGCAAGCACTTCGCGCTCGCCGAGCTCACGCGCATGACCCCGCGCACGCGCGACCTCAAGCTCGAGGGCGCGGGCTTCTTCGCGCTTTCGGTCACGGGCAACAAGGAGAAGCCGGTGTACGGCGGCAAGCTGCAGTTCGAGGGATTGGGGGCGACGGTAGCGGAACTTCCGCTCCAGGATTTCAAAGGCACCGTCTCCTTCGACGAGCGCCGCATCGACGCGGGCAACATCAAGGGCAAGGTCGGCGACGGCGCGCTCTCCCTCGACTTGACGGTCAAGGAGTACAACACGGTTCCGGAGATCCAGGTCGACGGGACGCTCGACCGCTTCGACCTGGGAAGGTATTTCGCCGCGAAGAAGGCCGTCGAAGCCCAGGCCGCGTCGGCGAAGGCCGCGAAGGCGGCCAAGACAGGAGCTCCCGTCGAGGAAAAGCCCGCCGCACCTTACCGGACTCGAGGCAAGTTCAACATCGGGGAGTTGCTGTACCCCAA
Source organism: Elusimicrobiota bacterium (assembly GCA_043731745.1). Classification (GTDB taxonomy): domain Bacteria; phylum Elusimicrobiota; class Elusimicrobia; order UBA1565; family UBA9628; genus GWA2-66-18. The sequence continues at coordinate 4,416 of JAYTIP010000364.1, forward strand.
CGTGCGCCTGGAAAAGGTGGCGACGACCTGGGACCTGTGGGGCGTCACTCCTGACATGAAGCGTCTAAGCGGCGAGGCGACCTTCGACGTGGCCGGCGGAAATCTGCGCGACCTTGAGTCCATGGCTCTCAAGTCGCCCGTCGTGCGCGTGCTCGCCGCCCCGATCCTCGTCTTCCAGAAGTTGTCCTTCGGCGCGAACTTGAACAACCTCGTCGACCTGGTGGTTTCCGGGAACTACGCCTTCAAGGACGGCCTCATGACCTTGCGCAAGTCCGAGGTCGACGCGCGCGGCGCCCACGTGACGGCGACCGGGACCGTGGACCTGCCTCCTGAGAAGCTCGCCCTGGTGGTGACCGCCAAGATCGGCAATCTCATGCCGATCGACGTGGACGTCAACGGCACGATCGACAAGCCCGAGGCCAAAGCCCACACCGCCCGCTTCATCGGCGAAAGCGCCAAGCAGCTCTTCAAGATCCTCGCCCCGCCCCGCTAAGCAACAAGTAGGGGTCAGACCCCTCGTCGTTGCGTTACTGGTTCTGGAAGAACTCGTTGATGGCGTCGGCGAGCTTGGCGGAGGCTTTCTTGGCGAGGGCGGCGACGGCGCGGCGGCGGGCTTCGCCGGCGTCGGCGCTGGCCTGGCGCTCGGAGACGTCGAAACGCGAGAAGGTCTTGTCCTCGCGCCCGTCCTTCAAGGTCACCGTCGCGGTCGCGCGCGACCACTTCCAGCGCTCGTCTCCGCCCGTGACGGGCGCGGTCGCGGACTGCGACTCGACGACGATGTCGCCCTTGTCGCCCGGGTTGCCGCGCTTGGCCATGAGGCCGGTGGCGACGAGGCCGGACACGATCCCGGTCTCGAGCTCGTCGGCGCCGTCTCCGGTCGAGGCGACGACGACGTCGAGTGCCGCGAGCGCCTTCGCGGCGGCGGCCTTCGCCGCCGAGACGTCGACCGTCGAGGCCATGGTTCCGCCGCCGAGCACGCGGCGGTCGTTTTCGAGGTCGAGGCGGCCCTTGAGCAAGGCCGCGAGCTTGGCCGCCGCCTTGGCGCGGCCGAACTTGTCGCTCGCGGCGTCGAGGTTGCCTTTCCACTGCGCGGCGTCGGCGTCCAAGGCCGCGGTTTTCTCCGTCACCGCGGAGAGGGCCTTGCCCTTATTGAGCACGGCGAGGGCGTAATAGCGGCCGGTCGAAGCGTCCTTCCAGCGCTCGGCGATTTCGACGCCCTCGAGCATCTTCTTCGATGCGGTCTGGACTTTCTGCGCGACGAGTTGGGAGAACGAGGTGGTGGTCCTGCCGCCCGCGGTCAGGTTGGCCTCGCTTTCGTCGACGGTGGTGTCGTCCGAGACGTTGCTTGCGAACACGCGCGAGATCTCACCGCGCGCGCGGTCGCCCGCCGACTCCTCGTCGTCGCCGCTGCCCACTCCGAGCACGTTCGCGGCGCGAGGCCAGCGCGGGCTTTCGCCTTCAACCCACTGGGGGCGGGGGCCGCCGGCGGAAGACGAAGACTTGGGCGAGGTCGCCCCGCCCCCGGCGCACCCGGCGAGTAGCGGGAATGCGGCGGCCAGCATTATGATCATGTTTTTCATAGAGCGGTCCTGTCGTGGAGGTAGGTTCGGCGGCCCTTGACGATGAGCACGCCTTTGAAGATTTGAGTCGAGAGCGCGGCGCCCGAGGGCCCCATGTAGGTCACGCTGATGTCGTGGGGGCCGGCGGGCAGACGCAGGCGCGCGAGGCGGAATTGCGCGGGCAAAGTGGCCCAGGCGCGCGTGTCGGCGAACTCGGTCGCCGCCGCCGTGGCGGCGCCGCCGGCCTGTGCCAACAAATGCTGCCAAGAATTATTTCCATACTTCTTGGCGACCTCGTCGGCCGCGGCCTTGGCGACGATGTACTTGATCGCGGCGCGCGCGATGGCGCGCGTGCGGATCAAGGCCTGGGCCTCGGCCAAGTCCTTCTTGGCGATGGCGGAGAGGTCCTCGGCGAGCTCTGTGTTCGCTTTTAAACCTTCCGACTCCACGATGGAGCCGGCGATCTGGTAGGGGTCCTGCTCATAGTCGGGGAAGGCGACGGTGATGGCCTTGCCGAGCAGGCCCGCGTTGATCGCGTTGACGGCCTGGCCGCCCTGGGCCTCGTCGTTCTTGGTCGCGTTGACGGCGATCGCGGCGTCGCGCCAGGCGACGGAGAACGACTTGCTGATCTTGCGGGGGGCGACGCCGTTGTAGTGGATGAACACGAGCTCGCCCGTGCCTTTGCGCTCGCCCACGGGCTCGAAGCGCGGCTCCGGGGTGCCGTAGGCCGTCGCGTACAGCTGGTAGACCGCCCGCGACTTCTCTCGCGCGATGCGCGCGTCGTCGGGCCGCCCGTCGTCCTCGTACAACAAGCTCGAGATAAATTGGGCGAAGGCGTCGTCCTTGTAGGCGGTCTTGGACGACCCGTAGCGGTCGGCGTACTCCTGAAGCAGGCGCGAGAGTTTGCGGATCTCGACGAGGGCGTTCTCCCGGTCGCCGAGGAAGGAGTAGTTGAGCGCGCGGTACGCGTTGACCATCGCGCGCTCAAAGCGCGCTCCCGCGTACTCCGTCGTCGTGTCATTTAAGATGAGGGTTCCGGCGGCGCGCGAGACGCTCTTGGTGTAGAGCTCGTCCATGCGCCGCTCGGCCTTGTCGAAGCTCAAATCGCTTTCTTTGAACTTTCCCGCGTCGTGCTGGACCGCGCCCAGATCGAGGTAGTACAGCACCTGGTTC
>JAYTIP010000365.1:0-2794 GCA_043731745.1 Elusimicrobiota bacterium
TGTCCGCCGCGACCTTGCCCCCTCGACCGACGCCTTCTCCCCGGGCGGGCTTCCCGCGTACCGCGAGCCCATCGTCCCCGAGCCTCCGCTGAGGCTGGGCCGTTGAGAGAGCTATACTTTCCCTCATGACTCGCGCCTCCTCGCCCACTGCCGCCGCGGTCCGTGCCTGGCTCGGTCGTCGGGACTTCATCGACCTCAAGGCCGCGCTCACCGCCGCTCCCACGAGCCTGGCCAAGCTTTGGCCACGCCTCACTCCTCTTGAGCGCGCCGCCTGCTGGCGCCTGCTTCCTCCTCAATCGCTCGCCGTAGCCGCGAAGGCGCTCTCCGTCGCCGCCCGCTGGGAAGCGTATCAGGCCTCGTCGGTGGACTGCCTCGCCCCCTACCTCGAAGACGCCCACATCGGCGACCGTAAGTATTTCCGCGCGCCGACGCGCCGCGAAGCCGCCTTGCTGCGCGCGGGAATCTCGAAATGATCGTCAACTCCGGCGCCGTCGTCCTTTCTCGCCGCGCTTACGGCGAGTACGACCGCCTGTGCACCTTGTTCACCGAAGAGTTCGGCCGCATTCCCGCGCGCTTCGTCGGCGTCAATCGTCCCAAGGGCAAGATGAAAGCGCTCAGCGAACCCGGAGTCTGGGGCGAGTACCGCCTCCATCTCTCTCCTCGCTCGGAATTCGCCAAGGCCGTGGGCGGCCGTCTCATCGCGAGCTTCCCTTCTTGGAGAAACGACCTCAACCTCACCTTCGACGCGCTCGCCTGCTGCGAGATGCTCGAGCGCCTCACCCCCGAGCACCAGGCGAGCCCCGAAGTCTACAAGCTCATGTGCGCCGTCCTTGCCGCCCTCGACGAAAGCCCCTCGCGCTGGCTCGTCGTCTCCTTCGGCCTGCGCCTGGCCGACAAGCTCGGCATCGGCCTGCGCGAACGCGCGCCCTCCGCCGCCCGGGCCGTCTGGCTCGCGCTCCACGAGACCGAGCCCGCCGCGCTGACCTTGCTCCCCTACGACGAGATCGCCGACGAGGCGACGCGCCGCTTGCTCGACGAGCACTTCGCCTCGCACGCCGGCCGCCGCCTGCGCGCCTTCGAGTACCGTGAAGCCTGGAATAAGACCGCCCAAGGAGTCCCCGCGTGATGACCTTTCAAGAGATCGTTCTCGAGTTGCAGGATTTTTGGTCCAAGCAGGGCTGCGCCGTCGTGCACCCCTACGACCTCGAAAAGGTGCCGGCACCTTTAACCCCGCCACCTTCTTCGGCGCCCTCACCTCGGCGCCCGCGCGCTTCGCCTATATCGAACCCTGCCGCCGCCCCGCCGACGGCCGCTACGGCGAGAACCCCAATCGCCTGGGCAAGTACTACCAGTTCCAAGTCATCATGAAGCCCGTCCCCGCCGGCATCACGGACACCTATCAAAAGTCTCTTCGCGCCATCGGCCTCGACCCCAAGAAGCACGACCTGCGCTGGATCGAGGACGACTGGGAGTCCCCGACTCTCGGCGCCTCCGGCGTGGGCTGGGAAGTCTGGCTCGACGGAATGGAAATCACGCAGTTCACCTACTTCCAGCAGATGGGCTCGATGCCCCTCTCCCCGATTTCGGTCGAGCTGACCTACGGCCTCGAGCGCATCGCGATGTACCTCCAGAAAAAAGACAACGTCTACGACCTCGACTACGGCGGCGGCCTCACCTACGGCGACATTCACAAGCCCCAGGAGCGCGAGCTCTCGCGCTACTCCTTTGAAACCGCCGATGTGGCGTTGCTCTCCCGCCACTTCAACGAGTGGGAAGCCGAGGGCAAGCGGCTATCGGAGTTCGGCGACCCGATCCCCGCGTACGACTGCGTCGTGCGCGCCTCCCACCTCTTCAACACGCTCGAGGCCCGCGGCGCGATTTCCGTGACCGAGCGCGCCCAATACATCGGCCGCATCCGCACCTTGGCCCGCAAGGTCATGGAGCTCTACATCGATAAGCACACGCCCAAAGAACCGGCGACGAGCAAGTAACATGGCTAAGAAAATCACCGTGAAGAAGACGGACTTCCTACTCGACATCCACACCGAGCCCTTTCCCGCGCGCTTCGTGCCCCCGGCGCTCGATCAGCTGAAGGTCAATTGCGCCAAATGGCTTGAGGGCAAGATCGAGCACGGCCCCATCAAAACCTCCGGCACGATGCGCCACCTCATCTTGACCATCGACGCGATCGCCGCTAAGGGGCAGGATAAGACGGAACGGTTCAAAGGCCCCAAGGTCGGTGCCCCCGCCCCCGCTCTCGAAGGCTTCGCGCGGAAGTACGGGATAGACGCCTCCTCCTTGATTCCCGTCGACGGCGTCCTCTATGCCGAAGTTCACAGCAAGGGCGAGCCCGCGGCGGCTCTTCTCGCCGCCATGATTCCCGAACTCATGAAGTCCCTCCAATTCCCCAAGTTCATGACCTGGGAAGAGACCGGCTTCAAGTTCGGCCGTCCCCTGCGCGCGATCACCGCGGTCCTCGGCGACAAGGTCATCCCCGTCACGCTCGCCGGCATCAAATCCGGAAAAACGGTGCACGGCCACCCCGTTCTGGCCAAGGCTCCGGCGACCCTCAAGGACATTTCCAAACACAGCGCTCTCCTCAGACAGGGCCTCGTCATCTCCGATCCCGTCGAACGCCGCGAGTACCTCCTCAAGGCTCTCGATCAGGCCACCAAGTCCACCGGCGGCAAGACCGAAGCCGACGAAGAGCTCATCGACGAGACGACCTTCATGGTCGAGCACCCCGTTCCGGTGCTGGGCAAGCTTCGCGATGAGCACATGAAGCTCCCCGCGG
>JAYTIP010000366.1:0-2735 GCA_043731745.1 Elusimicrobiota bacterium
CAGGTGCTCGAGAAGAACCTGTATCTCCGCACCGATTAGGCAACTTTTCGGCCCCCTCAAACGTCTGGTAAGGCAGGGTCTCGAACGTCGTTCGAACAGTTATCGAACAATAATCGAACTTGTGTTCGAACACGACTTCTGCTATACTAATTCCCTTGGGCCCCCAAAGTGATGGGGAACCCGAGGAGGGAGAAATCACTCAATGGGAAACATGGACACGGGCAAGTCGAAGGCGCTTGAGCTGGCGATGGCTCAGATCGAAAAGGCTTACGGCAAGGAAGCGGTGATGATGCTGGGCGACCGCGCGGCCAAGATCAAGATCGACGCGATTTCCACCGGCGTATTGTCCCTCGACTTGGCGCTCGGCGTGGGCGGCTTTCCGCGCGGACGCATCATCGAGATCTACGGGCCCGAGTCCTCGGGCAAGACCACCCTCGCGCTGATGGCCGTCGCCCAGGCGCAGAAGCTCGGCGGCCAGGCCGCCTACATCGACGCGGAGCACGCCATGGACCCGGCGTACGCCAAGGCGCTCGGCGTCGACATCGACGGCCTGCTCATCGCGCAGCCCAACTGCGGCGAGGAAGCCCTCGAGATCACCGAGAAGCTCGTGCGCTCCTCGGCCATCGACGTGATCGTCATCGACTCCGTCGCGGCCCTGGTGCCCAAGGCCGAGATCGAAGGCGAGATGGGCGACAGCCACATGGGCCTGCAGGCCCGGCTCATGAGCCAGGCCCTGCGCAAGCTCACCGCGGTCGTCGCGCAGAGCAAGACCACGATCATCTTCATCAACCAGATCCGCAATAAGATCGGCGTCATGTTCGGCAACCCCGAGACGACGACCGGCGGTCTGGCGCTGAAGTTCTACTCGACGATGCGCCTCGAGATCCGCCGCATCGAGAACATCAAGGAAGGCGACGTCGTCGTCGGCGCGCGCGCCCGGGTCAAGGTCGTCAAGAACAAGGTCGCCCCGCCCTACCGCACGGCGGAGTTCGAGATGATCCACGGCTTCGGCGTGTCCCGCGAAGGCTGTCTCGTCGACCTCGGAGTCGAGGCCGCGATCCTCGAGAAGTCCGGCTCCTGGTACCTGTACGACGGCGAGCGCCTCGGTCAGGGACGCGAGAACGCGAAGGCTTACCTCAAGCATCATACGGCCCTCGCTGAGAAGCTCGAGAAGGCGTTGCGCGCCAAGTACCTCGTCGCTCCGGTGGACTCCAAGCCGGAGGCCGAGGCGGAAGCCGAGCCCGTCGAAGCGAAGCCGGCGCCGAAGACGCCCGCGAAGTCGAAAGCTTAACGAACGACGCGAAAAGAGCCGCCGCCTCCGAAAGGGGGCGGCGGTTTCTTATTAATAAGAAGAACAAAGGTCATGACCCGTTGACTCGAACTCTCCCCGGGGAGAGTCATTATCTATCCCCATAGATCAGAACTGTTTCCAGGAAACAGTGATTATCAGTAGTAAAATGAAACCGTGAGCGAGAATGAAGGGGTCGAACGCCTCGACGAGTATTGCCGCTACCTGAGCCTGGAGCGCGGGCTGTCGCCGCGTTCGGTGGCGTCGTACCGCTCGGACATCGCGCGGTTCTTTCTTTGGGCGACCGAGAAAAAGATCGAGGCGCGCAAGGCTCAGAGAAGCGACCTCGACGATTTCTTGTGGTCGGAGCGCGAGCGGGGGCTAAAGCCCGCGTCGTTGTTCCGTAAGGTCGAGTCGCTCAAAAGCTACTTCGCCTTCGAGACGCTGGAAGAAAGATTGCCCGAAAGCCCGGCGGAGACCTTGCGCACGCCGCGCATTCCCGCGCGGCTTCCCAAGTTTCTGACGAAAGAAGAAGCCGCGAAACTTTTAGCCGCGCCCAACACCGCTGAGCACGAGGATGTGCGCGACCGCGCCATGTTGGAACTTCTCTACGCTTCCGGGCTGCGAGTCTCCGAACTCGTGTCGCTCAAGCCGGAGGCCGTCAATCTTCAGGACGGCTGGGTGCGGGTGCTCGGCAAGGGCAACAAGGAACGCATGGTGCCCGTGCATCCGCGCGCCCTGACGGCCCTGCGCGTTTATCTCGCCGAGCGCGAGCGGCGCTTCAAGACTCCGGCGGCCGAGCTGTTTCTCGGGCGGACCGGTAAGAAGATGTCGCGGATTCAATTCTGGCGGCGCCTGCAGGAATTGGGCAAGCGCGCCGGCATCAAGCAGCATCTTCATCCGCATCTGCTGCGCCACACCTTCGCGACGCATTTACTCCAAGGCGGCGCGGACCTGCGCTCGGTGCAGGAAATGTTGGGCCATGCCGATCTGGCCACGACCCAGATCTACACCCACCTCGACGCATCGGCGCTTAAGGCCGCGCACTCCAAACATCACCCTCGCGGTTAGGCGAATAGTCGGTTACACTATGGCGGTGAGGATTTTTGCCCTTTTGTTGTTGCTCTTGGCAGCGCCGGCCTTCGCCGACGACGCCGGCCCCGACGAGGAGACGCGCATCAAGACGGTGCGCTACATGCTCAAGACGCCTCTCGACGAGGCCAGCCCCACGGTGGTCGCCGCCTTCCTGAAGCTCGATCCCGAGACCTTGCCCGCTAACCTACGCCAAAAGGCACGCGCCAAGCAGATGGAAGTCGAGGCGATCGTCAAAATCCACAAGGGCAAGAAGAAGGGCCCCTTCCGCTTTCCCGATTCGAAGTGCGTGCCCAAGCGCTACGAAGGACAGCGCGGCGTGGACGTCATGAAGATGATCATGGGCAACACCGAG
>JAYTIP010000367.1:0-12647 GCA_043731745.1 Elusimicrobiota bacterium
CCGCGGCAACTCGGTCAAGGTCCGGCGCCTCGCCAACCACATCCTCAACAAGCAGAACGCCGACGGCGGTTGGCCCATCTACGACAACGGCCCCTCCGAGATCTCCGCCACGGTCAAAGCCTACTGGGCGCTGAAGTTCGCCGGCCACGCCCCCCACGAGCCGCGCCTGGAGTCCGCGCGCAAGCGCATCAAGGCCCTCGGCGGCGTGCACAAGGCCAACTCGTACACCAAATTCTACCTAGCCCTGTTCGGCCAATATGACTGGCGCGGCATCCCCTCGATCCCGCCCGAGATCATGCTGTTCCCGAACTGGTTCTACTTCAACCTCTACGAGATGTCCGCGTGGACGCGCCCGATCGTCGTTCCGCTCTCGATCGTCTGGGCGTTCCAGCCCAACATCCCTTGCCCCGCGCACGCGACCGTCGACGAGCTTTTCCCCGACTCGCGCCGCTACATCCCGCTGACCGACGCCGTCGGTCCGCACTCCTTCCTCTCTTGGACCACTTTCTTCCTCGTCTGGGATTCGTTCCTCAAAGGCATGGAAGGCCGTGGCGGCCATTGGATCCGCGTCTGGGCGTTGCGCTTGGCCGAAGACTGGATTCTCGAGCGCATGCAGGACTCCGACGGTCCCGGCGCCATCTTCCCCCCGATCGTGAACGCGATCATGGCCATGAAGTGCCTGGGCTACCCTGATACCGACCCGCGCCTCGTCTCCCTCATGCAGGAGCTCGACCGCCTCGAGGTTCCTTCCGAGGACTCGACTCGCTACCAGCCCTCGCGCTCCCCCGTCTGGGACACCGCGATCACGATGATCGCCTTGGCCGAGTCCGGCCTCGACCGCTCGCACCCCGCCCTCGTGCAGGCCGCGCAGTGGACCATCTCCAAAGAAATCAAAACGCGCGGCGACTGGTCCGTCACCAACCCCACCGGCCCCACCGGCGGCTGGCACTTCCAGTTCAACAACGCCTTTTATCCCGATGTCGACGACACCGCAATGGTTTTGTTGGCCCTTCGCCATGTCCACTTAGAGGAGCCCAACGCCCAGATCCGCGAGAAGTCCTTCCTGCGCGGCCTGAACTGGCTCCTCTCCATGCAGTCGGTCACGGGCGGCTTCGCCGCGTTCGACAAAGAGAACACGAAGGCCGTCCTCGAGAAAATCCCTTTCGCCGACCACAATGCGATGATCGATCCGCCGACGACCGACATCACCGCGCGCGTGCTCGAGCTTCTCGGCTACTGCGGCTACGACGCCTCTTACCCCGCCGCCGCCCGCGCGATCAAGTTCGTCAAAGCCGAGCAGGAAACCGACGGCTCCTGGTACGGCCGCTGGTGCGTCAACTACATCTACGGCACCTGGCAGTCCGTGCGCGGCTTGGCCGCCATCGGCGAGGACATGAACCAGCCCTACATCAAGCGCGCCGTTTCTTGGCTCAAGAGCGTTCAGCTTCCGAATGGCGGCTGGGGCGAGACCTGCGAGACCTACTCCGACCCGACGCTCAAGGGCAAGGGCCCCGCCACTCCAACCCAAACTGCCTGGGCCATTATGACCTTAATGGCCGCCGGCGACTACACGAGCGACGCTCTTAAGAAGGGCGTCGAGCACCTCGTCTCCACCCAGCGCCCCGACGGCACCTGGGAAGAGACGGAGTTCACGGGCACGGGCTTCCCGAAGGTTTACTACCTCGAGTACACGATGTACCGCAATAACTTCCCCGTGCAGGCGCTCGGGATCTACCGCAAGGCGCTCGCCCAAGGCCTCGCGCGCGCGTAATTTTTCAGGAGAAATAAGACTATGGCCATGTCCATGCAGGCGCAGCTCAGCGTTTTCAAGTATCTCGTCACTCAAAAGATGAAGGGTGTGGAGAAGTACCCCCTCGTCATGATGCTCGAGCCGCTATTTGCCTGCAACCTCGAGTGCGCGGGGTGCGGCAAGATCCAGTACCCCACCGACATCCTGCGCAAGCGCATGACGCCCCAGGAAGTCTTCGACGCCGTCGAAGAGTGCGGCGCCCCCATCGTGTCGATCGCCGGCGGCGAGCCCCTCATCCACCCCGAGATCCAGCAGATCGTCGACGGCTTGATCGAGCGCAAGAAGCCCGTCTACCTCTGCACCAACGCGATTCTGCTCGAGAAGAACATCCACAAGTTCAAGCCGTCGCCCTATTTGATTTTTTCGATCCATCTCGATGGAGTCGAAAAAACGCACGACCGCATGGTCTGCCAGCAGGGCGTGTACAAGACCGCGATCTCCGCGATCAAGCTCGCCAAGAAGCTCGGCTTCTGCGTCATGACCAACTCCACCATCTTCCAGGGCGAGTCCGCCGAGGAATTCCGCGAGTTCTTCGACAAGAACATGGAGATGGGCATCGACGGCATGATGATCTCCCCCGGCTACGCGTACGAGAAAGCCCCCGAGCAGCAGCTCTTCCTCAAGCAGGAGCAGTCGAAGGCCTGGTTCAAAGAAGCGCTCAAGGACTGGCGCACGAAGGGCTGGGCGTTCAACCACTCTCCTTTCTACATGGACTTCCTCGAGGGCAAGCGCACCTACGACTGCACGCCCTGGGGCAATCCTCTGCGCAACGTGTTCGGCTGGCAGCGCCCCTGCTACCTCATGAACGAGGGCGGCTACGCGAAGAGCTACAAAGAACTCCTCGAGACGACCGACTGGTCGAAGTACGGCCACAAGTCGGGCAACCCGAAGTGCCTCAACTGCATGACGCACTGCGGCTTCGAGCCCACCTCGGTCGCCGACTCCTTCTCCTCCATCGGCTCGTTCTTCGAGATGGTCGCCGACTTCGCGTCGATCAAGGCGCCGAAGAAGGTCCAGCTCTCCTACGACCGCGAGGGCACTTACGACGAAGTCCTCGCCAAGGCCGAGAAGAACGAAACGGCCGGAACGAAGCACTAAAGTCCGGCGAAAAGTTATCCCCATTACTTTCAGCGCTGAAAGCTCTGGGGATAACTTCGTCGCCACGATAAGCTGATGGATTCGATCTTCCTGACGGGCGGGACTGGCTTCGTTGGAGCCTCTCTCGCCCGTCTGCTTTTAAAGCAGGGCCTCAAGGTCAAGGCGCTCGCCCGCAAGGGCTCCGATCGCCAGAACCTGAAGGGACTCGACGTCGAGATCGTCGAGGGAGGACTGCTCGACAAGTCCGCGATCGAGGAAGGCGTTAAGGGCTGCCGCTACGCGTTTCATGTCGCGGCCGACTACCGCATCTGGATCCCGAACCCCGACGACATGTACAAGGCCAACGTCGAGGGCACGGAGATCGTCCTGCGCGCGGCCGCAAAGGCCGGCGCCGAGCGCATCGTGCACTGCTCCTCCGTCGCCGCGGTGAAGGTCCCCGACGATCACACGCCCGTCGACGAAACCAGCGAATACGGCTCGCTTGACGAGATCGTGGGCCACTACAAGAAGTCCAAGTTCCTCGCCGATGTTCTGGCCCGCAAGCTCGGCAAAGAGGGCTTGCCGGTCGTGACCGTCAATCCCGCGGCGCCGATCGGTCCTTACGACATCAAGCCGACCCCGACGGGCAAGATGGTCGTCGACTTCTTAAACGGCCGAATCCCCTCCTACATCGACACCGGCCTCAACATCGTCCACGTGGAAGATGTGGCGCTCGGTCACTGGCTCGCGGCGCAGAAGGGCCGCGTCGGCGAGCGTTACATTTTGGGCGGCGAGAACCTCACGCTCAAGCAAGTCCTGGACCTGCTCGCGAAAGTCACCGGCCTGCCGGGCCCCAAGTTCAAGACGCCGTACGCGGTCGCCTACGCGTTCGCCACCGTCGACACCGCCATCGCCACCGTGCGCGGCACCACTCCGTTGGCGCCGCTCGACGCGGTCAAGATGGCCAAGCACTACATGTGGTTCCGCTCGGACAAAGCCAAGAAAGAACTCGGCTTCGCGCCTCGGTCCGCGGAATCGGCGCTGAAGGACGCGGCCGAGTGGTACCGCGCCAACGGCTACGCGAAGGCCTAGTTCGAAGTAGGGCCAAGGACCCTCGTCGCGGCGCAGCAATCGAGTTATCTTTAATCTAGTCGTTCTGTAGCTTGGGGAATTGGCCCCGGGGTATCCACGATCCGACCTTAATCGGATGAGACCAGAATCCGCGGCGAAACGCCGGGGCTTCTGGTTTTTTAATTTATGAAAAGAACGAATCGAATCACACCCCTTCTCCTCATCGTAGTGCTAGGCGCCCTGCCGTCGGCGTCCAAAGCAGAGCCGCCGGGCTATGCCGAGGAGAGCGCGCAAGCTGACCTCGACCATAAGCAGTCGGAAATCGACCGTCCGATTTATGTCGACCCAGCCCCGAAGAACTTCAAGATACAGGGTAAAGGCGCGCGCGTAAAAATAAGGCTCGTACTGGAGAAATCAAAAATTCGCAAAGGCGACCCCATCCGGTATCGACTCGAAATGACGAGCGTTGGAACGGAGCCTTACCTCTTCGGCGAGTTCTCTTCGAGCTTCTTCAAAACCGGGCGAGTGCCCTCCGACGCCTTTGTTCTTCTCATCAAAGACTCGAGCGGGAAAGCCCACAGCGCCCACTCCCCCCGTTCAAGCCACACCGACGTCATGATGGAGGAAATCAAATTCCCTCCCGGCCTGAGCGAAGCGGATAAGGCCTCTCGAGTCAAACAAATGCAGCGGGAGAAAAGCGCCGCCGGAACCGTGATGCAGCGTCTCTCACCAGGAGAAACCCTTCACACCTTAGGAGATGCTCCTGGCGACAAGTTTCGAACTCTTCCACTTGAGTCGTACTTCACCGCAGTCGGCACGAGAGAGCTCACGATGGTATTTCGAGCGTTTTCGAAACACGAAGTTAAATCCAACGGCGTCATGTTAACGATAGAGCCTTGAAGAAGTTCTTGTTGTCGTCGGGGATCATGATTCTAGCGTCTACATGGGCGCTTGCCGGGCCGTGCCCGAGCCCTAAAGGAACGCCGTGCCTGCCCGACCCGGCCACGGTCCAGAGTATTCTCAATGAAATAAATGTTGTCGGCGGGCTGAAGAGCGCGATTGAATCAAATCGAGTGTCTTGGCAGTACTCGAAAAACGGCGACGACAAGGCCGTGGAATTGCGCAACTTCGAGGCCTACCTCAAGTCGAGAGCGGACTTCGAGCATGGAGCCGCCAAGCTCGTGAAAATGATCGAAGACAAGTACAACGTCGCGCCGCCTTCAACGGACGGGACGACGAAAAAGCCGCGCGGCACCAACGGTACTATGGATTGGATGGGCGGGATAAATGCGCACTGGGCGCCGCGGATGAGCCCGAACAGCGACGATGTCGTCGTCATGAAAGCCCGCGCGGGCACTCACTACGAGTCGGTCAATACCGACGGCCTCGATGGCGTGACCATGCCGGACGGACAAGTCCTCATATCTTCTCTCCTTTTGAGCGAAGCGAGCATCGATAAAAATCCCGGTGACATCGCCCAAGTCATCTATCACGAAGGGATTCATTTCAAAGGCCTCATTACCGCCGGCACCGACACGATGGAGCAAGATGAAGTAGATGCTTACAGTGCAGTAGCGGCACATGACGACGTTTTTCTCCTGTCTCAGTTGTCTCCATCCTCGTTCCAGAGAAATGCCGACGAACTCTCGGCGAGCAAGCGCACCTTGCTCGCCGGCAACGGCCGTCGATATATCGTTTCGCCTGAAGCGGAGAAGCAAGCCAAGGCAACCATCGACCAACAGCATGCCGGTGAAATCGACCTGGCTCGCTATTACGCCGATCTCAAGGCTCAAGTCGTGAAGGACAAAGCTGGCCGTGAAAGCGACGACCGCCTGCGTCAGACCATGCGCGATCTCGCTTTCCGGTCATGCGACACCCCGGGAAGCGTGTCTCAATCGGAAATCGACGCCCTCCCTCCCCCGTATCAGCCCGACTTTATCGATCACGGCCCCTATCCGATCTCGACGAATCCGTGTGTGTTCGCCGTCTATAGTTATCTCGGGAAGGGCGGCGCGACTGAAACCGAATTGGCTCGGATGTCGACTCCGCTGCAAACGCCCATCAATCTCTCACCGACTCCACCTGTCCCCGCGCAACCCATTCCCTCGCCCCCGCTGGCCGAATACTTGCCGACGTTCAAAATGTTCGCTACGGCGGCGTGCGCTTCTCCGGATCAGGTGGCTTTGGAAGTCTCTCTTTACCGGTCCTTCAACCTTGTGCACTGGGCGTACGACGACAAGATCATCAAGGATCTTAAAGTCGGCATGAGCGCCTGCCAACAGCAACTTTTCCAGCAGATCGTCGACGCTATTCGCGCGCATCAAGGATTCAGCATCACCCGCAAGTGGATTCAGCGCATGGTCGCGATCGACACCCCAAGATCGGACTCCGGCACGACACCCGGATCAACTTCTCCTGGACAGGGCGAACACAACGGCCCAGACCCTCGCCTGCCTCGCGACCGAATCCGGGATCGGTTCGGGAACATCATCCCCCCGTAACTTTGGGCGCGAGCTAAGGCGTCTTTAGCGGTGTCGCGATAATTCGCCCCAATTCGGGTCCGGAAGCCCCGAGCGCGAAATGAGCGCGCACGAGCAAGTCGACCGAGACCGACGAGTCTGCCGCCTCCATCTTCGCCACTCGGCTCTGACTCGAATGAATGATCTTGGCGGCTTGAATCTGACCGAGTCCCTTCTTCAGTCGCCTGGCTCGGAGGCTGTGCGCCAGCCTGAGCTTAAGCTCGATGAATTCGGACTCTTCATGAGACAGGCCAAGGAATTCTTTGACGGTGCCGAACCGCCAACCCAATGCCTCCAGCCGCTTTCGTTTGGTCTCATTCATTGGCTTCAGCATATGTCGGACCCGACATATTGTCAATGATCGAGGCTTAACGCCAGCGAATCGTCTGGACCTGGTTAGCCGGCAACGCCGCGGCTCTCGCGAACTCGTAGCAACAGGGGCACAGTGTCCGAAAATCTGCCCGCATCAGCACCCCGGGCGTCCACTCCCCGCCCGCTTCCTCGAGCCGCTTCTCGCAGGCCGTACACCACGCGTCCGGGAAACGCTTCTTATCCGCCAACTCCGTGTGGAAGCCCGGATGCCGGGCCGACATCCGCTCCATGTAATTCACGATGTGGCGGCAGGCCACGGCTAGGCTGGCGGCGCCGTGCTTGCGCGGCGCGACTTCGGTATCGTCCATGGTAAACCTCCGAGGCCTCTCGTGGCCTCGTTACCAGACGATTGAACTCGCGAAAAGTTCCCTAGCCCTTGGGCTGAATCCGCTTCGAGATCATGATGGCGCTCGTCCACGAGCTGCGCGCCATCGCCGCCGCCACCGGCTTGTCGGCTTCCCCCAAGGTCCACTTGTCGATGATCACGCCGCCGAGCCACGCGCCGATGGCGGCCGCCAGCTGCTTGTCGTCGTTCTTCGCCAGGTCCTGGAACGACGGGATGTCGTTGAGGCCGATGGCGTCGCGGTCCATCTTCAATAAATAAGCCGCTAGGTCCTGGACGGACGTCAGACAGCGGTGCCGCGCCGACGGCGGGAAGGCCTTCGACACGTTCTCGTGTAGCGCCGCGCCAAGACCGGGTGAACGCCGCTCCTGTAGGATCAAGGTCGAGACGACGATGGCCGCCTGGAACCCCGCGTGACGGGCGTCGATCGGGAATTTCTTGAGCTCGGGGTACTTCGGGTCGGCGTACTGGAAGAACTTGACCGCGTAGTCGAACGCGGCCGAGGTGATGATGCCGCCGGGCGTGTCTCGTAGGTTGGGACGGCGCGGATGAGAGCCGTGAAGGCGACCTCGTCTATTTTATCACCTTCGTGAAGGTCGATGGCGCGCACGCGAGCGAGCCGCCGGCTGGCCAAACCGATGCTTAGGCCCCGTGAGGCCTAAGTTCTTTTGCGATTCGCTCCGACAAGAACATTTTCAAGAGCGACTGGTAGGGAACATCTCGCTTGTTTGCCAGAAGCCGAAGCTCCGCAATCATTGATTCGGGGAGGCGCAGAGAAATGGACTTAAGGGAAGGCCGCAGGTTGGGGAAAATGACGGTCCTCCCCTTCTTCCAATCCACATAGTCAGCCGAATCATGCGCGGCCCAAAACGCACGCTCATCCGCCTCACTCTTAAACTTCGGGATCTTATTCTTCATGATTCTTGTAGACAGCTCTCTCCGCCCGGCTCATGTCGCGCGCTGAGATAACCCGTACGAGGTGCTTCCGAGTGGTGAAAATCAGAAAAAGAAGCCGCGCGGCATCGGTGCGGCCGAGCACGTAAAAGCGCGGTTCCAAATGCGAGTTCGCTTCGTCAGGTGCTACAACGACCGGCTGATTGAAGAAAATCTGCTCGCATTCAAACGGGCTTACTTTGTGCTTGCGCCAGATCTTATCGGCATTCTCCTTGTCCCAGTCAAATCCGAGGTACCTGGAGAAATCCGTTTCCCTCACATTGCTAGTATACTATGGACATATACAGGTGTCAAGGCGCAATGGGGGCCGACCGCAGTGGATGAGCGGCGGCGGCTATCAAGATGTTCCTCACCGAGCCGCCGGCCGCTCTATCCGATGGTTAGGCATTTCCCATTCAATTGTTTTCAGCCATCCACGAGGTGCAAAGACCATTGGTCTTGATTTTGCTCCGTCCATTGCAACGCGCACGTGAAGATAATTCAACTGCTGCCACGCTGCAACGATGCCGTCGGGGAAGGTCATTGTGCCTGCACGTTCACCCATGCCGATTAAGCTAACCATCATCGCTTCGTGCTCGGCGTCGGAAATTTCAACATAGTTTGTGAGGTCTTCCCTGAAGGACGCTTCTTCCTTTTTCCCAAAGTCACTGCGCTGCTTCAGGTTTCCGAAATCCGCCCATTTCTGGATGTTTATCCGAATATCTTCAGGCTTAACATTGAAAATCTCTCCGACCGTCTTATGTGATCCGGCTTCCGGGGGCAAGAGAAAGCGAATCTCGTTAGGTGTGTCAGGAGAGCATGGCGGTTGGTCACAGCAGTAGGGCCTAGTCCTCAGCGTAACCACAGCGCCTACTTTGGAATTGCAGTGGCGAGGTGCTTCCGAAATCCCGTCAATCTTCACTCCTTTAATCTCAAGAGTCATTTCGCATCCGCGAGGGATCTTCTTGAGGCTGACAATCTGACCGGTGTGAACCGCCGTTGAGAATGCAATAGCGCTTACATCTGCGGAAAAACACTTGGCGCCCGCGCTACTGGCGCAGAGTGCCAAGAGTAAAATGGTGTTCCTGATTTTTCCCATCATCATATATGCCTAACTTGTGATTATACTGGTCCGTATAACATGGTGATCTTTTCAGTCGGGATTCCGAATTATAGTTGGAAATCCTTATCCGTGCCAGGCATGTAGGAAAATATTAAACCGGCAAACACCGCAATCCGGGGCAGTATAACACCATTATGGCCGCCCCTCCACCGAGCTAAAAACCGGGTTCCAGAGAGCCGAAAAAATGGGATAATAGACATGATGGCCCTATTGATGGAAGATTCACCCGAAACCGACGAAGCCCCCCGCGCCGCCCTCCCCAAGACGCCCGTTCTGATAACGGCCGCGACGAAATGGGAGTTCGCCCCCCTGGCAAAGGCTCTCGGATTGGCCCAAACCGCCCCCGACCGCGCCGAAGGCGTCGTCGGCGGCCGCAAAATCATCCTGCTCAAGACCGGCATGGGCGCCAAGAACGCCGCCGACGCCTTGGCCCGCGGCTACCAGACGAGCGATTTCGGCCTGGCCATCTCCGCCGGCCTGTGCGGCGCCATGCAAAAGGAGGCCAAGGCCGGCGACATCGTGGCCGACGCCCGCGAGGCGGACCTGGACCTGGTCAAGCCCCTGCGCGAGACCGCGCTCAAGCTCGAGCTCCCCTTTCACTTCGGCAAGATCCTGCACACGAACATCGTGCTCAAGCCCGCCGCCAAGAAGACTCTCGGCGAAGAGCAGCGCGCCCTGGCGTGCGACATGGAGACGGCGTCCCTGCGGCGCTGGGCCGACAAGAAGCTCGACGCGATCGCCGTGCGCGTCGTTCTTGACGAGATGCATGAGGAAATCCCGAGCGAAGCCCCCGATGGCGAGACGCTCGGAGCGCAAGCGCGCTTTGCCATGACCCACGCGAGCAGCCTCCCGATTTTGATCAAGACCGGCTGGCGCGCGAGCCGCGGCATGAACGCTTTGTCCAAATTCCTGAAGACCTACCTGGAGACGATTTGAACGCCACTCTCTCGCGCTCGATGGAAAAGAACACGGCTATGGTCGACGCGACCATGGAGAAGCAACTGGCCGCCACCCCCGATCTGCCCGAGTCGATCCGCAAGGCGATGCGCTACTCGCTGTTCGCCGGCGGCAAGCGCCTGCGCCCCACGCTCGTGCTCGAAGCCGCCGAGTGTTGCGGACTGAACGCCAAGAAGGCGCTCAAGACCGCGGCCGCGCTCGAGATGATCCACACCTATTCTCTGATCCATGACGATCTCCCCGCGATGGACGACGACGATCTGCGAAGAGGCAAGCCCACGAACCACAAGGTTTTCGGGGAGGCGATGGCGATCCTGGCGGGCGACGGCCTGCTCACCAAGGCTTTTGAAGCCGCCGCCGAGAACGCCGGCGACTTGAAACTCAAGGGCAAGGAAACCGCCGAGCTGATCCGATTGATCGCCTACGGCGCGGGCGGAGAAGGGATGGTCGGAGGCCAGGTGGCGGATCTCGCCGCCGAGGGCATGACCAAGAAGCTGTCCAAGGCCGCCGCGGCCAAGATGCTCGAGGGAGTGCACCGGCGCAAGACCGGAGCGCTCATCGTGGCGAGTCTCGACGCCGGCGCCGTGCTCGCGGGCGCCCCCGAGGCCAAGCGCGAGTCGCTTCGCGCCTACGGGGAGTGCATCGGATTGGCCTTCCAAATCGCCGACGACGTGCTCGACGTGGTGGGCGACAAGAAGAAGCTCGGCAAGAAAGGCAGCGATGTCGCCAACAACAAGCTCACCTACGCCTCGTTGTACGGCGTGGACGGAGCCCGGGCCAAGGCGCGCGCGCTCGTCGAGATGGCGCACGCCAATTTGAAATCTTTCGGTCGCCGCGCGGACGTCCTGCACGAGCTCGCCGACTACATCATCGAACGGGATAAATAGACATGGAATTACTCAAGAACATCAACGGCTCCGCCGACCTCAAGAAGCTCAAGCCCGAACAGCTGCCCCAGGTGGCGAGCGAGGTCCGCGCCTTCATTCTCGACACCGTTTCGAAGTTGGGCGGCCATTTGGCTTCCAGCCTCGGCTCGACCGACATCACCGTCGCTTTGCACTACGCGTTCGACACGCCCAAGGACCGGCTCGTGTGGGACACCGGGCACCAGACCTACGGCCACAAGATTTTGACCGGACGCAAAGAGAAGATGGGCACGATCCGCCAGTTCGGCGGCTTGTCGGGCTTTCTGAAGCGCTCGGAGTCCGAGTACGACACCTTCGGCGCCGGACACGCGTCGACGGCGATTTCCGCCGCGCTCGGCATGGCCGTCGCTCGCGATTTGAAGGGCGAGACGAACAAGGTCGTGGCGATCGTCTCCGACGGCTGCATGACCGGCGGCGAGGCGTACGAGGGCCTGCAGAACGCAGGTCAGATCCAGACCGACATCATCGTCGTCCTCAACGACAACCAGATGTTCATTTCAAATCGCGTCGGAGCGCTCGGCACCTTCCTGTCGAAGTTGCTGACGATGGGTGCGGTGCGCAACGCCGAGCACGAGGTCAAGAAGTTCCTCGCGCGCTTCCAGTTCTGGGGCGAGAGCATTCTGCGCGTGGCCAAGCGCGCGAAAGTCTTGCTGTTTCCCGGCATGCTGTTTGAAGAAATGGGATTCACCTATTTCGGCCCAGTGGACGGCCACGACGTCGAGCAGCTCGCGGAAGTGTTCGCGCATGTGAAGAAGCTGAAGGGTCCGATCCTCGTGCACTGCGTGACGAAGAAAGGGAAGGGCTACGCGGCCGCCGAGGAAGACCAGTACACCTGGCACGGCCCGGGCAAGTTCGATGTGGCGACGGCCAAGATGCTCAAACAGCCGATCACGAAGGCTCCCCCGCCCACCTACACCGCCGTGTTCGGAAACGCCGTGGTGAAGGAAGCCGAGGGAGATCCCCGCATCGTCGGCATTACCGCCGCCATGCCGGAAGGCACGGGCATGGACAAGTTTCGGGATCGCTTCCCCAAGCGCTACTTCGACGTGGGGTTGGCCGAGGAGCACGCGGTGACCTTCGCCGCCGGCTTGGCCTCCGAGGGCTATCGCCCGATCGTGGCGATCTACTCGACCTTCTTGCAGCGCGCGTACGACCAGATCGAGCACGATGTCTGCCTGCAGAAGTTGCCCGTGATCCTGGCGCTCGACCGCGCCGGCTTGGTCGGAGAGGACGGCCCGACGCATCACGGCGTCTTCGATTACTCATACCTGCGCATGATTCCCGGCATGACCGTGATGGCGCCCGCCGATGAGAACGAATTGCAGAACATGCTGCGCACCGCCATCGAGCTCAACGCGCCGGTGTCGATTCGCTACCCTCGCGGCGCCGGCGTCGGCGTCGCGATGGACCCCGAGGCGAAGGCGATCCCCGTCGGCAAGGGCGTGCGCCTCAAGGACGGAACCGACGTGACCCTCTTGGCCATCGGCAACCGCGTGCACCCCGCGCTCGAGGCGGC
>JAYTIP010000368.1:0-3446 GCA_043731745.1 Elusimicrobiota bacterium
CGGCGCGCTCATCACTTTCCGGATTCAACCCGGGCTGTCGGACACCGTCGAGGTTCGCGTGTACGACCTGTCGGGCCGCAAAGTCCACGAGTCCTCGGATTTCACCTTCCTGGGCGCCGTCGACGACGGCAACGGCAAGGGAGCGCAGAACACTTACGATCACACCTGGAGCGTCGGCGGCGTCGGCAGCGGCGTTTACACCTATGTGATCAAGGCGAGCCGCAGTTCGAACAAACCCATCGTGAAGTCGGGCAAGGTGGGGGTGATCAAGTGAGGATCATCCTCATCGCCCTGGCCTTGTTCGCCGCGACGGTTCGCGCCGACGAAGGCGCGTCTTTCCTCAAGCTCGGCACGGGAGCCCGGGCCGCCGCACTCGGCGGGGCCTACACCGCGCTCGGCGACGACGCCCAGGCGATCGGCTGGAACCCCGCGGGCCTGGCGCGCCTCGAGAAGCGCGAGGCCACCGCGGCCCACGCGGAACTGCTCGAGCGCACGCGCTTTGATTTCGCGGCCTACGCGCAACCGACGGAGAAGGGGACCTTCGCGGCGGCCCTGCTGTACCTAAGCCACGGTAGCTTCGACGGCCGCGACGCGGCGGGCAAGCCGACGGGGGCGGTGACGGCCTCGGATATGGCTCTGTCGCTCGCCTACGCGTCCAAGCACGAGCTCGCGGACTTCGGCGTGGCGGGGAAGTTTATCAACAGCCACATCGCCGAGGCGCAGGCCCAGGCGCTGGCCGTGGACCTGGGGGCCAAGCGCCAAGTCTCGGAGTTTAAGGGCGGCAAGGTCTTCGTCGCTGGCGCCGTTCGCAACCTGGGCGTGGGGCCGGGGCTCAAATACTCCGGCCAGAGCACCGACCTGCCGCTTCAATTCGCCGCCGGCGGCGCGTGGAAGCACGAACGCGGCGCGCTGAGCTTCGACTTGATGAACGGCCCCTACGGCTCGGGCACCGACGCGGCCTTCGGCGGCGAATTCAAGGCGCTCAAGAACTTCGTCTTCCGCGCGGGCTACGCGACGGCGGGACGAATCGACGGCGGGTCGGCGTTCGACGCGATGAGAGGCTTGAGCTTCGGCGTAGGCGTCGCGAAAGACGCCTTGTCCTTCGACTACGCGGTCACGCCATCCGGCGATCTCGGGCAGGCGCACCGGTTCGGACTTACCGTCAAGTTCTGACGCTAAAAGCCTAGGCCCATCCCCGCCCATCCACGGCCCTTTTGGCCCAGGGACGCGCAACGCGTTCCCTCTATACTCCCAGAGATGAAGTCCGCGCTGCTCGCCTTGCTCCTGGCCACCCCCGTTCGCGCGCAGGTCCGCGCCGTGGAGCCCGTCGTTCTTCCGAACGCCGGCATCGCCGCGCCGGCGTTCGGCGTTATCCCGTCGCTCACGCTTCCCTCCGCGCTGTCGCCCTCGCTCACCGCCTCGCTCGCGCCGTCGTTGCCTCCCGCCATCGCCCCCTCCGTCGTGCCCGTCGCGGCCCCGTTGGCGCTCACCCCGCGCGCCTCGGCCGCCGTCCAGGTCACCGCGCTCACGGACGGCGTCACGAAGGCCGCCGCGTCGATGGGCGATCACGCGGCCCCGAACGATCTCGCCGGAGCCGGCCGGAACATCGAAGCCTTGCTCACCGGCGCGCTTCCCGCGCCGTCAGTCGAGTCCGCGCCCTCGACGCCCGAGGAGAACGCCTTCGCGCTCGAGGCGACGAAGTCGCTCGCCGCGCGAGCCGACGAACTGGGTTCGGCGAAGGGCCTCAAAGCCGCGACGATGAGCGGCGGCGACTTCGTCGGCCTCCTCGAAGAAGCGCGTAAAACCGCGCCCAAGGGTCCCTCGCCCGCCGCCGATCACGCCGCCGGCAAAGTCAACGATTCCCTCATCCGCGTCGTCCGCGCCTTGGCGCCAGCCGACAAGCCCCTGCGCGAGAGCCTGCCGCGCGCGCTCGCCGTGTGGCAGGTCTTCGATCAGGAGATGGCGATCGCCGCGCAAAAAGGCGGCCTGACCGCGATCATCGCCGACGCGGTCCTCTTCGCCTCGCAGGTCGAGGATTCCGTCGAACCGAAGGCTCATCTCGAAGCACCCGTAGCGCACCCCGAAGATCCCGAGGACTACAAGTCCCGCTCCGTCGAAGGCAGCGTGTTCGGCTGGAAGCCGATCGAAGAGTCCCCGGGACACGGCTTCGCCCCGCTCGATTGGCTGATTCGCAGAGCGCTCGCGCCCAAGGCCAGCCCCTACGCAAAAGGCTTCGACCTCCCCGGCGTCACGGCCCGCAAGGACGCGAAGATATTCCTGTACGGCGAGCGCCACACCGACGGCGGCCTGATCACCGAGAACATGAAGCGCGTCGTCGAGGACGCCAAGCCCGAGAAACCCATGATCGTCCTCGTCGAGGGCTACACGGGCTGGACCTTGCGCGGCTACGAGGCGGTGAAGTATCTCGCCGACCGCGGGCTGGACCCCGACGCGCTGACCGAAAAGGACATCCGCATCGCCGATGTGGAAGTGCGCGGCTGGGACACCGCGACGAACTACGACGCCTCCAAGCACCCGCTCCTGCAGCATCACATGGACCTGCTGGCACTCAACCACCTCGCCCACGGCGAGCTGCGCGGCTGGGAGTACTACAAGCAGGTGGCCCAGGCGGCGCTCGTCGCGGCCCGCGGCTGGCGCGAGCTGTGGCAGGCGGCGCTCGTCGTGCGCAACGGAGACCTCGACCGCGCCGTCACGGCCGCGCTCGCCGACGCCGCGGCGAACGACGCGAGCGTCCACGTGATCGCCGGCACCGACCACCTGATGCAGAACCCGCGGCTCGCCGGCGTGCCCTGGTTCGGCCGCCCGCGACTGCGCCAGACCTTGAAGGCCGCCTTCGGCGGCATTCCCTATTGGGCTGGCCAGCCCGCGAATACGATTCCGTAGGCTATAATCAGACCATGAAGGTCGTCATCGCCGGCGGCACCGGCTTCATCGGCAACGCGCTCGTCGCGGCTCTTCTTGAGCGTGGCGACACGGTCACGCTCGTGACGCGCGATCCGGTCCACGCCCAGCGGCACTGGGACGCCCGCGTCGAGGCGCGGCTCTGGAACGGCCGCGATCCTGGGCCCTGGGTCATGGCGCTCGACGGCGCCGACGCGGTGATCAACCTCACCGGAGAATCCGTCGCGGGCGGACGCTGGACCCCGGAGCGCAAGCTCGCCCTGATCCGTTCGCGCGTGGACACCACGCGCGCCGTCGTGAAGGCGCTCGCCGCCGCCATCGAGAAGCCGCCCGTGTTCGTCAACGCGTCCGCGGTCGGCTACTACGGCGCGGCGCCCGAGGGCCTCTGCACCGAGTCCGCCGCGCAGGGAACGGATTTCCTCGCCGCGCTGTGCGGCCAATGGGAGCGCGAGGCGCTGGCCGCCGAGAAATCCGAGGTCCGCGTCGTCACGTCGCGCTTCGGCGTCGTGCTCGGCGCGGACGGC
>JAYTIP010000369.1:0-4676 GCA_043731745.1 Elusimicrobiota bacterium
CGGCGCGCTCATCACTTTCCGGATTCAACCCGGGCTGTCGGACACCGTCGAGGTTCGCGTGTACGACCTGTCGGGCCGCAAAGTCCACGAGTCCTCGGACTTCACCTTCCTGGGCGCCGTCGACGACGGCAACGGCAAGGGCGCGCAGAACACTTACGATCACACCTGGAGCGTGGGCGGCGTCGGCAGCGGCGTTTACACCTATGTGATCAAGGCGAGCCGCGCTTCGAACAAGCCCATCGTGAAGTCGGGCAAGGTGGGGGTGATCAAGTGAGGATCATCCTCATCGCCCTGGCCCTGTTCGCCGCGACGGTTCGCGCCGACGAAGGCGCGGCTTTCCTCAAGCTCGGCACGGGCGCCCGGGCCGCCGCGCTCGGCGGGGCCTACACCGCGCTCGGCGACGACGCCCAGGCGATCGGCTGGAACACGGCGGGTTTGGCGCGCCTTGAGAAACGCGAGGCGACCGCGGCGCACGCGGAGCTGCTCGAGCGCACGCGCTTTGATTTCGCGGCCTATGCCCAGCCGACCGAGAAGGGAACCTTCGCGGCGGCCCTCCTGTACCTGAGCCACGGCAGCTTCGACGGCCGCGACGCGGCGGGCAAGCCCACGGGAGCCGTGACCGCCTCGGACATGGCTCTGTCGCTCGCCTACGCGTCCAAGCACGAGCTCGCGGATTTCGGCGTGGCGGGCAAGTTCATCAACAGCCACATCGCCGAGGCGCAGGCCCAGGCGCTGGCCGTGGACCTGGGCGCCAAGCGCCAGGTCGCGGAGTGGAGGGGCGGCAAGGTGCTCGTCGCCGGGGCGGTGCGCAATCTGGGCGTGGGGCCGGGGCTCAAGTACTCGGGTCAAAGCACCGACCTGCCGCTGCAATTCGCGGCGGGGACCGCGTGGAAGCACGAACGCGGCGCGCTGAGCTTCGACTTGATGAACGGGCCCTACGGTTCGGGCACCGACGCCTCCTTCGGCGGGGAGTTCAAGGCGCTCAAGAACTTCGTCTTTCGCGCCGGCTACGCGACGGCTGGGCGCGTCGACGGCGGTTCGGCGTTCGACGCGATGAGAGGCTTGAGCTTCGGCGTGGGGATCGCCAAGGACGGCCTGTCCTTCGACTACGCGGTCACGCCTTCCGGAGACCTCGGGCAGGCGCACCGTTTCGGGCTTGGCTTCAAGTTCTAGGGGCCGACGCGGCGCTACCTACAGCTTTCTCAGCCGCTTCGACATCTGCTTGTAGACTTCGTCGTCGCGGCGGTGGCCGATCTTGAGGACGAGGACCGTCACGAGGTTCTTGCGAACCTCGTAGATCACGCGGTATTCGCCCACGCGCAACTTCCAGTAGCCGTGGAGTTCGGCGCGTAGGCGCTCGCCGTACGCTTCGGGGTTCGCGGTCAATTTTTCGCGGATGGCTTTGAGTATTTTCGCGCGCGGGGCATGGTCGAGCGCGGGTAGGTCCTCGTCGCGGACGAGGGGGTGGAATTCGACGGTCCAGTTCACCGGAACCGATTCTCGATTTCAGCCAGAGGCACGCCGCGGCCTTTGAGCTTGAGGGAGCGGCGGCGGGCCTCGCCGGCAAGCCGCTCGTCGGAGGCCTCTTCCAGAGCTCGCTCCATGGCTTCGAAGCGCTCGGGGTCCACGAGGACGGCGACGGCCTTGCCGTGCTTTTCGAGGGAAACGGGGGTCTCTTTGAGTTGGGCCAGGATGTCGTCCATCCCGGTGCGCAACTCGGAGACGGCGGCGAAAGCGGTCGGACGGCGGATGACCTTCATGCCCACAGTATAAGGCCTGCCGTTTGAATTGTCAATAGTATTGTCATTTAAATTGTCAATATATTGGCGTTTACGGGAAGTTATCCCCAATACTTTCAGCGCTGAAAGTATTGGGGATAACCGCGCGTTCAGCGCGCGCGCTTAAGCGCGTCGAGGGCCTTCTCGACGCGCGCGAGAAGCGCGGCGGGATCCGGCCGGCCTTCTTTGGGGGAAAAGCGCGGATCGTTGAGCGCTCCCGCCACCACGGCCTCAAGACGCGGAATAACCTCCACGCGCTTGAACGCGACGAGAGCTTCGGCCGCTTCCGCGAGCACCTCGGCGTCGGGATGCGACGCGAGCCGGTCCAGCGCGGGCGCCGCGTCGGGGCCCAACGCGCGGGCGACTCGGACGAGAGCGAGCATGGTCTCGGGGCGGTCGCTTTCCGAGCGCAGGGCCTCGGAGACGACGGGTAAGGTCTCCGGCGCGAGCCAGGCCGCGAGCTCCTCGCGGCGCGCGTCGAGGGCCGCGATCGCGCCGGCCCGGGCCGCGCCTAGGGCGGGGAAGTAGCCGGTCAGCGCCAGCAATTCGCGGCCCGAGTCGACTCCGCGCGAGCGGCCGAGCGCCTGGAGTGCCAGCAAGGTCGTCGAGAGCGAGTCGCCTGTCGGACGCGGGCCGCCGGCGCGGGCCCAGCGCGCGAGGGCTTCGTGGTCGCGGCAGCCCAAGCGCGTGAGCGGCAGCAAGGTTTCGCGGGCGACGACGGGCGGTAGATCCTTCTGGGCGATCGCGTCGCATAGGACGGCCGAGACGGACGCGTCGCTGGCGCGGATGCCGGGCAGGCTTTGGGCCGCCATGGAGCGCACTCCCGCGTCCTGATCGGGATCGAGCAATATCTTCTCGAGCGGCTCGAGCGCCGCCGGGTCCGCGGTCAGCCCGAGAAATGAAGTAGCGAGCAGACGCAACTTCAGGGGCCGTTGAAGTTGTTCGGCGGCGTCACCGAGCGCGGGCGCTGCCTTCCAGCCGAGCGGCTTGATCTCGGAGTACAGCGCCTCGGCGCGATGGTCGAGCGCGGCGATGTCGCGCGCGTCCTTGCCCTTCTGCAGAGCGATGAGTTTTTCGGCCCGGGCCAAGACGCTCGCGACGACGAGCGCCGGGATCATTCGGCCGTGGCGGCCGCGTTTTGGCCGACCGAGAAGTAGCGGGCCTTGGGGTGGTGGAAGACGAGGGCGGAGACGGTGGCCTCGGGCTCCATCATGAAACCCTCGGTGAGCTGGACGCCGCAGTTCTTTTCCGGATCGAGCAGTTTAAAAAGAATCGTCTGGTCTTCCAAGTTCGGACAGGCCGGGTAGCCGAAGCTGACGCGGATACCGCGGTACTTGCCCTGGAATTTCTCGCGGATGCTCTGGCCGGGGGGATCGCCGATGCCCCACATGGTGCGCAGTCGCGAGTGGAGAAGCTCGGCGAAGCCCTCGGCGGCCTCGATCGCGATCGACTGCAGGGCGTGGGACTTGAGGTACTCGCCCTCGTCGCGGTACTTGTCGGAGAGCTCTCGAACGCCGGCGCCGCAGGTGACGACGAACATCGCCGCGTAGTCGCGGCCCGTGCCCTTG
Organism: Elusimicrobiota bacterium; assembly: GCA_043731745.1. Classification (GTDB taxonomy): domain Bacteria; phylum Elusimicrobiota; class Elusimicrobia; order UBA1565; family UBA9628; genus GWA2-66-18. The sequence goes on from JAYTIP010000369.1 coordinate 3,347, forward strand.
GGGCGCACGAAGTCGGCCAGGCAGAGGCGCTCGCCGGAGGGCTGGCGCGGGAAGGTGAAGCCGTCCAAAGGAGAAGTCGCCGAAGGCGACTCGAAGAGGTTCATGCGGTCGCCTTCGCCCTCGGCGGCGAAGAACTTGAACACGGCCTTGGGCTTGATGAGGCCCTTGGTCAGGATTTCGTCCTGAAGCGCCTGCACCCGTTTGTGCAACTCGACGGCCTTGGGGTTCTTGTCCTTGAGGTGCTGCTCTAAATTGCCGCGCAGACCCAGGTGCTTGCCGTACAGCATGATCGGATTGATGTACTGGAAGATCTCGTCGACGGGGAAGTCCGCGAGCGCGTGGAGCTTCAGGTCGGGAGGCGTCGGGGGCGTGTCGTGAACGAACACCGCGCGAGGCGTCTCGACGGCGTTCTCCGCGGGGGCCTGCACCGGCGCTTCCGCGCGCAGGAACTCCTGGATTTCCTTGTTCTTCGCGAGCAAGGACTCCTTCTTCTCGCCGAAGAAGTCGTTGGCGAGCGAGAGGCCGGTCATCGCGTCCTTGGCGTAGAAGACGGGGCCGTCGTAAGACATCGCGATGCGCTTGGCGGTGAAGCGCGGCGACAGCGCCGCCCCGCCGACGAGGATCGGCAGGCGGATGCCGGCGGCGGTGAGGTCGTCGGCGGTGACGACCATCATCTGCGCCGACTTGACCAGGAGACCGGACAGGCCGATCGCGTCGGGGTTGTGCTTTTTAACGGCTTCTAAGAGCTGCTCCGGGGCCACTTTAATGCCGAGGTCGACGATCTTGTAGCCGTTGTTCTTGAGGATGATGTGCACGAGATTTTTTCCGATGTCGTGCACATCGCCTTTCACGGTCGCGAGCAAAATCGTGGCGCGCGTGGCCGAGTCGGCGACGGTCATGTGCGGCTCGAGGTGGGCGACGGCGGCCTTCATGACCTCGGCCGACTGTAGGACCTCGGCGACGATCATGGTGTTGGCGCCGAACAGGCGGCCGACCTCGTCCATGCCCTTCATGAGCGGACCGTTGATGATCTCGAGCGGCTTGAGCGTCTTGAGGAGCTCGTCGAGGTCGACCTTGAGGCCTTCCTGCGAGCCTTCGACGACGTTCTTGGGCACGCGCTCGCCGATGGGCAGCTTGAGGCGCTCCGACGGGCTCTTCTCGACGGTCTTGACCAGGCGGAAGTGCTCGGAGAACGCCGCGACGGCGTCGAAGCCCGCGGGATGCTTGGGATCGCCGGGGCCGGTCCAGGACAGGAGGTCCCAGGAGAGCTTGATTTCGACATCGGGAATCTGGGAGTAGCGCGCGAGCTTCTCCGCGTTGACGATGGCCA
>JAYTIP010000370.1:0-11463 GCA_043731745.1 Elusimicrobiota bacterium
CTCGCGATCGGCCTCGGAGTAGACGGCGACGGTCTTAATGCCCATTTCGCGCGCGGCGCGGATGACGCGCACGGCGATCTCGGAGCGGTTGGCGATCAGAATTTTTTTGAACAAGTTAAGTTCCTCATTGAGCGGGAGCGTTGAGCTTGCGGCGGAGCTCCTCGATGTAGAGGAGATCTCTCTTGGCAGTGCACAGCTGGCCGGCGCGGTTGGCGTCGGCCAGGGCTTCGCCGGGACGGCTGAGAGTGATGTAGGCCTCGGAGCGCGCGAGGAGAATTTCGCACTGATCGGCCGGGGAGATGCTGGGGAAGGCCAGCATCTGCGCGAACTGGTCGAGCGCCGCGTCGGGCTTCTGCAGGGCGTTCTTGTAGGTGTCGGCCAGGATCGCGTGAAGGTGGTAGAGGCTCTTCATCGACAGGTTCGAGGGGTAGACGCGAGCGAGGTCGATGGCCGCCAGGCACTGCCGCTCGGTGTCGTCGGGAGCCTTGCGGTAGTAGGCGGCCTCGCACAGGTAGCCGCGCGCCATCGGGTCGCGCGGGTTGACGGTGGCGGCGGCCTGGGCTAAGACGAGGCCCATGTCGGCGTTATTCTTGTCGAAGGCTTCTTCGACCTTCTGCATGATGGCCCAGCTGTACGGGCGCACCCACTGACGGTTCTCCTCGACGAAGAGAACGCGATCGACGCGCGGCTCCGAGGTCGCGATCTTAAGGTCGTAGGCGAGCAGCATGGCGCCGGGCTCGACATGCTCGATGCGCAGGTTCGACCAGGTCCAGGTGGAGCTGTCTCGCGTGGCGACGAATTCCTCGAGCGTGCAGTACTTGCGGGCGGACTCGGAGAACTGTCCGTAGGCGGCGGCATAGTCGCGCGCGCGTAGGGCCTCGAGGTAGCGCACGGCGGCGCGCTGGACGGCGTTCTCGGGCTTGTGGTTCTCGTTGAAATACCAGGCGCCGATCACGCCGGCGAGTACGGCGAAGGTGACGAGGCCGGCGGTGAGGATGCGGCGCAAGGCGCCGATCCAGCGCGGTGCTCGCTGAATGGCGTCGGCCTGGGTGGGCGGCGATGACGCCCACGGGTCTCCGGAGACGGCGGGTGCCGAGAACGGATCGGGAACCTGGCGGCCTGCCGCGGGCAAAGACGGGCCGTGCGCCGCGCCCGGCTCGACGGCTTTGAGCTTGGCGGCCGGGAGCGGAGACGGATCGGCCGGTTTTTTATCGAGGGGCCTCTTGGCCGAGTCCTTCGCGATGTTCTTGACCACCGTCGCCGGGATGTCGGACTTGGCTTCACCCGGGATCGCGGTCGGCGGCGGCGGCGCGATAGCCGGCGCTAGCTCGGAGACTGGGTTTCCGCACTTGTCGCAGTAGTTCTTCGCGAGCGAGTTCTGAAAGCCGCACTCACCGCAGACGCGCGCGTTCTTGCCGCCGCACTTGGCACACTGGGAGAGCGGGGTCGCCGAGGCGTTCCCGCACTGCGTGCACAAGATGGCGGCAGGCTTGGACATTATTTGGTTTCGAGGAGGAGTATCGGCTGGCCGTACTCCACGGCCTGGCCCGCGTCGACGAATATTTTCGCCACGCGTCCGCCCTGCGCGGCGAGGACGGGCTTGAGCGCGCCGGAACCGCCGGCGATGTAGCCGACGGGCTGGCCCGCGGCGATTTCCGCGCCTTCCTCGGTCTTGCGCGGCTTGCCCGGTTCGCTCCACTGGAAGATGCCGACGCCGTCGCTGGCGACGGGGGTGAAGCGGCCCGCGGGCATCGCGGGCGCGGACAAAGTCGCGGGATCGTTCGCGCCGAGCGCGGTCAAAGAAAAGCCCTTGCCGTCTTTGCGGTAGACGACCTCGGCGAGGTCGGCGGTCTTCATCCAGTCGGCGACGGCTTTGATGGGGGAGGCGTCCATGTTATTTCCTCTTCTTGGTCTTCGCGGTCTTGCGCCGCAGGAGATTTCGCGGATTTTTCGGGAGCAGGCCGGAGGCGAGCGGATCGAAGGCGAGCGGCAGAAGCTTGTAGACGGTCGTCTTAAGAACGGAGCGGCGTCCGGTCGTGGGGTTTAAGTCGACGAGATAGATCGCCGTGTCCTTGTCGCTGAACTCGTGCATGACCTGGCGGCACGCGCCGCAGGGCTTGGCCGCGGCGCCGACGACGGCGACGGCTTCAATCGAATCGAAGCCGCTGGCGACCGCGTGATAAATCGCGGCGCGCTCGGCGCACATGGCGAGACCGTAGCTGGCGTTCTCGACGTTGCAGCCGGGGAAGACGCGCCCGCTCGCCGTCATCACGGCGGCGCCGACGGGGTAGCGCGAGTAGGGGCAGTAGGCGCGCTTCTGCGCCTGCACCGCGGTCTCGATGAGGCGCTCGATCGAACGCTTTGAGTTTTTCGCCATTAGATGTACTTCCTCACCAGCAGATCGAGCTTCTTGAGGGTCGCCTTGTTCCGGGCTTCGGGCGCGGTGAATAAAGCGCCTTTCAGGGCCTCGGAGAAAGCGGGCTCGAGCGGGGCCGCCGCGATGCGCGGCACCGCCAGCTTCATGAGCTTCTGCGCATTGGCGGAGTTGGCGTGCAGGTTGGCCACGACCATCTCGGTGTGGACTTCTTCGCCTTCTTTCCAGCAATCATAGTCGGTGACCATGGCGACCTGCGAGTACACGAGCTCGGCCTCGCGGGCGAGCTTGGCTTCGGTGGCGGCGGTCATGCCGATCAAGGACCAGCCGAAGGAGCGGTGCATCTCGGACTCGGCCTTCGTCGAGAACGCGGGGCCCTCCATGCAGCAGTAGGTTCCGCCGAAGACGGATTTGACGCCGAGTTCTTTGGCGCACTCGTAGACGATTTTATTCTGCGCCGGGGCGAAAGGCGGGTTCAGCGCGATGTGGGCGACGACCCCGTTTCCGAAGAAGGTCTGCACGCGGTCCTTCGTGCGGTCGACGAGCTGGTCGGGGAATACGAAAGTTCTCGGCGGGAGCTCTTCTTTCAGAGACCCGACGGCCGAGAACGCGAGCACGCGCTCGACGCCGAGGGATTTGAGCGCCCACATGTTGGCGCGCTGGTTGATCTCGGTCGGCGTGACGACATGGCCGCGCCCGTGACGCGGGAGGAAAGCGCACGGTACGCCCTCGAGTTCTCCCAGGATGATGGGGCCGGAGTGCGCGCCGAAAGGGGTCTTGAGGCGGAGCTCGCGGGGGTTCTTGATCGCATCGGAAGAATAGAGGCCGCTGCCTCCGATGATTCCGACCTTCGCGTAATTCTTGGCGGTCTTCTTCAAGGGCAGTACCCTCCTAGGGGCAGGAGCTCTTTGATCAGATTGTAGAGCGTGTCGAGATTGACCGGCTTCTGGACGAAGCGGGTTTTTGGATCGTTGGGCAGGAGCTTGGCCAGCTTGGCGTACGGATGCGCCGACATGAAGATCACCGGGATCTTCTGAGTGGCCGGGTCCTTCTGCAGGACCTGGTAGGCGGAGTTGCCGTAGGCGCCGGGCATCTGGATGTCGGTGATGATGAGGTGCGGCACGTGCTCCGCGGCCTTCTGCGCGAGCTGGAAGCCGTCGCTGACGACGATCACGCGGTTGCCCTTGTTCGACAGGTAGTCGTCCAGGAGCCCGGTGATGTCGGTGTTGTCGTCGGCGATGAGGATTTGGGCGATCATTTGGCCGTGAGCATCTTCTCCATGATCGAGGGATAAATCGGGAAGCGGCGGCAGAGGGCGGTGACGCCTTCCTTCACGCGCTTGAGGCCGGCGTCGTCGGTCCGGGCCTTGAGGGCCTCGTCGATGAAGGTCGCGACCTCGTCCATTTCCTTCTCGCCCATGCCGCGCGTGGTGATCGCGGGCGTGCCGATGCGCACGCCGGAGGCGATGAAGGGCTTCTGCGGATCGTAAGGAATCGCGTTCTTGTTGACGGTGATGCCGGCCTTGTCGAGCGCCTCCTCGGCCTCCTTGCCCGTCGCGTTCTTCGGGCGCAGGTCGACGGAGAAAAGATGGCAGTCGGTGCCGCCCGCGACGATGCGAAAGCCCCGGTCCTGCAGGGACTTGGCCAGGCGGCGGGCGTTGGCGAGCGTCTTCTGCTGATAGGTCTTGAACTCGGGCTTCAGCGCCTCACCGAAGCACTGGGCCTTGGCCGCGATGACATGCATCAGGGGCCCGCCCTGCTCGCCGGGAAACACCGCCGAGTCGAGCGCCTTGGCGTGGACGGTCTTGCACATCACCATGCCGCCGCGAGGGCCGCGCAAGGTCTTGTGCGTCGTCGTCGTCGTGAAATCCGCGAGGCCCACGGGCGAGGGGTACACGCCGGCCGCGATCATGCCCGCGTAGTGGGCGATGTCGGCGGCGAACAAGGCTCCGACCTCGTCGGCGATCTTCTTGAGGCGCGCCCAGTCGATGACGCGCGAGTAGTTCGACGCACCGACGAAGAGTATGCGCGGCTTCTGCTCGCGCGCGTCTTTCTCCGCCTGATCGTAGTCGATCAATTCGTCGTCTTTACGGACGTTTATGGGAATAATCTTGTAGTACTTGCCGGAGAAGTTCATCGGGTGACCGTGGGACAGGTGGCCGCCGTGCGCGAGGTTGAGGCCCATGACGCCGTCGCCCGGCTTGAGGGCCGAGAGATACATCGCCATGTTGGCCTGGGAGCCCGAGTGGGGCTGCACATTGACGTGCTCGGCACCGAAGAGCTTCTTGGCGCGCTCAATGGCCATAGTCTCGACCTGGTCGACGAACTCGCAGCCGCCGTAGTAGCGCTTGCCCGGGTAGCCCTCGGCGTATTTGTTGGTCAGCAAAGAGCCTTGCGCCTCCATGACGGCCTCGGAGGTGTAGTTCTCGGAAGCGATCAGCTCTAAATTATCGGACTGGCGGCGCGCTTCGCGCACGATGGCGGCGTACAGCTCGGGGTCGAGGTCAGCGAGGGTTTTGGACATGGGGTTTGGTCTCTCTTTGAACGATGATCTTAAGCGCCTCTTCGATCGAGGCGGCGCAGGCTTCGTACTCGAGGGCGTCGGCGCCGACGGGGTCTTCCACTTCGCCCGGGGTCAGCCCGGCGTCCTCGCGCAGCATGAAAATTTTGGCGGCGTGCTCGGGGTGCTGCCGCTTCAGGTAATCGCGGTGCACGGACTCCATGACATAAACCCGGTCGGCGTCGCGCATCAAGGCGGCGTCCACGCGCTGGGCGCGGTGCTTGACCGGCCCGATGCCTTTTTTGAGGAACACGGCGGCGGCCCCACGCGAGAGCGGCATGCCGTAGGCGGCCTGCGTTCCGGCCGAGGCCGCCGTCCAGTCAAGGCCGGCCTCTTTGGCCAGGCGCAAGAAGAACTGCTCAGCCATAGGCGAGCGGCAGGTGTTGCCGGTGCAGACGAAAAGGAAGTTCTTCAAATCTTAAATTTTAAGAATCTCTTCGGCCGCGATGAGGCCGACCTTGGTCACGCGCGCCTTCTCGCCCGTCGCGTCGACGAGCGTCGGGTCGCCCGAGGGGCACGCGCCGCCGTCGACGATCAGGTCGATCTGGTCGCCGAGCTCCGCGCGCACGGCTTCGGCCGTCAGCTTGGGTGTTTGGCCGGACTTGTTGGCGCTGGTGTAGACCCATGGCACGCCCGAGGCCGCGAGCATCGCGCGCGCGCCCTCGTGTCCGGGGACGCGGATGGCGACGGTGGGGTACTCGGGGAAGGTGAGGAGGCGGCCTTGGGCCGTGGGCTTGAGGAGAAGGAGCAAGGGGCCGGGCCAATATTTGGCCGCGAGCCGTTCGGCGAGCGGCGTCCACTCGACCCAGAGCTTCGCGGTCGCGACGGAGTCGACCATGACGGCCAACGGTTTCAAAGTCGAGCGTTCTTTCACTTGAAGGACCCGACGGGTCGCGGCTTTGATGAGACCGGTCGAGCCGATGGCGTAGGACGACTCGGTGGGGAAGGCGACGAGCTTGGTGCCTTTCCCGGCGGCGCCGGCTTTCACGGAGTCGGCGGCGGAAAGCGTCAGTAAATCAGGCATGGGAGGGCTCCGGGTCGGGGTGGAGTACGATCACGAACTCGCCGAGGATCTCGGTTTTCGCGGCAAGAGCGTCGCGGACCGACTGGGCGGTGCCGCGGATGTATTCTTCGTGGATCTTTGAGATTTCTCGAACGGCAACGACTTGGGCACTCGCTCCGAGAGCCATAATCACGTCGTCAAGCAGTTCGAGAACTCGAAAGGGGGACTCGTACACGACGATCGTTCGTTCTAAAAGCTTTGAAGCTTCAAGCGCCTTGCGGCGCTTGGACGACGTTCGGGGTAGAAAGCCCAGAAAGACAAACGAATCACCGGGTAATCCAGAACCCGCAACGGCAGTAGCGACCGCGCACGAGCCGGGCAGGGCGGTGACCGGCAAATTTTCGCGGCGTGCCGCCGCGACGGCTTTGCGACCAGGATCGGACACGCCGGGCAAACCGCCATCCGAAACCAAGCTCACGGCGTCTCCGCGGCGGACTCGCTCTATAATTTTCTCGACGGAACGCGGATCGTTCTCGTCGTAGCGTTCGAGGGGGACATTGATCCCAAAATGGCTCATTAAATTTCGGCTGCGCCGCGTGTCTTCGCAGAAGATAACCTTCGATTCCTTGAGCGTTCGCAACGCTCTTTCGGTCATGTCCTCTAAATTGCCCAGCGGGGTCGGCACCACAAACAGCATTTAGTGCCCGACCGGATCGCGGGACCACTCCGTCAATTCCAGGCGCATGAAGGTTTCCACGACCTTCGGATCGAATTGGGTTCCCGAACCTTTCTTGAGTTCGCCGAGCGCGATGTCGCGGCCCAATGCCTTGCGGTAAGGCCGGTCGCTCATCATCGCGTCCCACGCGTCGAGGCAGGCGACGATGCGTGCGCCCAGGGGAATCTGATCGCCCTTGAGACCCTCGGGGTAGCCGCGGCCGTCGAACCACTCTTGGTGGTAGAGGACCATCTGGGCGACGGGACCGAGGTACTTCACGGGAGCGAGGATTTGGTGACCGATGATGGGGTGCTTCTTCATCTCCTCGTATTCCTCCGGCGTGAGCTTGCCGGGCTTGAGGAGGATGGCCTCGTCGATGCCGATCTTGCCGATGTCGTGGAGGAGTGCCGCGTACTCGACATGTCGGACCATGGGATCGGGCAGGCCCATCTCCTGGGCGACGCGGCGGGCCTTCACGCGCGCGCGGTCGCTGTGCTCGGCGGTGTAGGCGTCCTTGCTGTCGACGGCGCGCGCCAAGGTCTGCACCATCTCGAGGTAGAAAATCTGGAGGTTGTCGAACATGTCCATGTTGTGGAGCATGACGGCGGCCTCGCCGGCCAAGATGCTGAGGAACTTCACGTTGTAGTCGCTGAAAGGCTCGGCGCCTTCCTTCGCGTGTAAATTGAGAACGCCGATCGGCTTGCCTTTAACGAGCAGCGGGATCGAGACGAAGGGCTCGACATCGCCCGAGGCGGGGGCCAGGTAGCGCGGGTCGTTGGCCGGATCGGCGACGAAGACGGGCTGGCCGGAGGCGAACGCCTTGCCGGCGACGCCCTCTCCGGGCTTGAGGAAGAGCTTCTGGGCGTCCTCGGTCACGACGCTGCGCGCCGCGACGATCTTCAGGCAGCCTTCCTTCTCGTCCCAGTTCATCACCGAGCCGCGATCGCACTTCATGAGCTGGCAGGCGCAGTCGAGGACGGCCCGGCCGAATTCCTCGCGGGAGACGGCGCCCGAATGGGAAACCCCGTGCTCCTGGAGGGCCAGCAGCATGGTCAGAAGCTCGTCGAGCTTGGCCCAGCCTTCCGGCGCCCGCGGCGGAGCCGGGACGCGGTCGGGCCGCGACGCTTCTAAGGAATAGAGACGGCGTAAAACGAGCGCGAGGGAGACCAGCAGGACGACGCAAAGGCCCGCGGCCCACCAGAATAAGGCTGCCATAGGGCCGTATTTTACTTCTTTTTTTCGAGGTCGATGAGCGCCTGGGCCTCGGCATCGCCCAGCATGTCTTTGAGCTGGGCCGTGGCGCCCTTCTGCATGGTTTCGTCCTTGGTCTGGACGGCGTAGCGGGCGAGGAGCGGCACGACCTTGACGCTGCGCGTGATGAAGGCGGCAGTGGCCCAGTACAGCCGATCGTTGTCGGAGGGGGCGGCGTCGTGTTCTTTCACCAAAGCGGCCGCTTCCTCGTCGTTGGAGGACAAGCCGACCTTGAGGGCGATTTGGTGGCGAATCTCGGCGTCCGCCTTCGGATCGCGCAGGAGCTCGATCATCTGATTGCGCGTGGCGCGCGCTTCGGCGAGGTCGATGGGCGCCGCCACGGCGAGCGCGGCGCGCTCGCTGGCGATGAGATCTCCGGAGGAGGACCAGGCCTTGAGCTGGGGCAAGGTCTGCTTCCAGTAAAAGCGGCCCAAAAGATTGCCGACCTTGGCGCTTTCGAGGCCCTTGCTCGCGATGAGGGGGTAGACCTTGTCGCCCTCCCACTGCGCCAGGACCGAGAGGGCCTCATACTGCGCCCACCAGGCGTTGCGCTCGGACATGTTGGTCTCGGTGACCTCGCGCGCGGTGAACTTGCGCTCGGCGATCGCCTTGATCAGGGGTAGGGCGGCTCGCGCGCGCAGGCGGAAGGCGCCGTTGATGCCGAAGAGCTGGGCGTCGGGCTCGGGCTGGCGCAGGTAGGTCATGAACAGCGGCTCGAGCTGGGGATTGCCCGTACCGAGGCGGCCCAGCGACTCCATGATCGAGGCGCGCGTGAAGGGATCGGAGTAGCGAGAGAACAGGTCGAAGAGGTTCGACACGTCCTGGCCGGACACCGGCGCGGTCTTGGCGATGAGCTTGAGCACCGCGGTTTTTTCGGAATCCTTCGAGGTCTCGAGGAAGCGTTCGCTCAGCACCGAGACGCTGGCCGCGGCCATGGGGGAGGCGGCCGTCGCCGTCGAGCGGATGGGCGCGACCGCAGCGGGGGGGGCCGGAGCCGCGGCGCGAGCGGACGACGCGACGAGGGCGAGAACGGGAAGAAGGTTCATGGTCATCTCCTGGCGAGAACGCGCGCGGCCGCCGCTTCGAGGCTGACGAGGCGGTAACCGGCGGCGTCTGCGACGGTCATATTTTTCGGGCACAGCTCGAGATCCCAAGATGAGCGGATCAGCACGGATGCGGTTTTGCGGGCCGCGGATTTAGACAGCAACGCGAGCGCGGCGGCCTGACCCGGGAAGCGCCTGGCTTCAAAGCAGAAGTTGACCACGCGCTCGGCCTTTGCGGCGAGAGCCGGTAAGCGGCCAAGGCCGGTCGAGGCCACGGGCGAGCGTGCGAAGGCGCATCCGGGCGCCGCGCGCTTGAGCAAGGCCTCGGGGCCCCCGGGGCCGCCCTCGAAGGTAAAGCGCTCCTTCACCTCGCGGAAATCGGGCACGACGACGAGGGTGCCGGGGCCCAGCGGCACCGGTAAAGCCGTCGCGCCGCGGCGCGCGATCACGACGGCCTTGCGCGCGATCGTCGCTGAAATCCGATGGCCTTCGGTGAGCGTCGCTTTCGGCGCCTTGCGGCGATGAAGCAGGCGGGTGATGCGCGCGTCGGCGGCGGCGAGCTGTTCCTCGGGAGCGCCGGCCTCGCGCAGGAGCTCGACGGCGTCCGTCATGCCCTGCAGGTCGTGGGCGATCATGAGCACGTCGTGGCCCGCGTCGAGGCACTTGAGCGTCGCTTCCGCCACCGGCCAGCGCTTGGTCACCGCGCCCATGCAGAGGTCGTCGCTGACGACGAGCCCCTCGTAGCCGAGCTCGCCGCGCAGGACGTCACGCACGATTTTCGTCGAAAAGGTCGCGATTTCCTTGTCGAACGCGGGGAAGCGCACGTGCGAGGTCATCACCGCATGCACGCCGGCCCTTGCCGCCGCGACGAATGGTGCCAGGTGAACTTGACGGAAGGGGCCGGCGGCAATCTTTATGACGGGCAGGTCCACATGCGCGTCCACCGTCGCCGCGCCCTTGCCGGGGAAGTGCTTGGCGCAAGCCGAGACGCCGTTGTCCTGCAGGCCCTCGATGAAGGCGGCGCCCAGGCGTCCTGCGAGCTTCGCGTCGTCTCCGAAGGATCGAATACCGATGCCGGGGTTGTAGGTCTTCACCGCGACGTCGAGGACGGGTGCTAAGTTCATTCGGATGCCGAGGGGGGCGAGCTCTCGCGCCATTTGGCGTCCGACGGCGTACGCGAGCTTCGGGTCTTTCGCGCGGCCTAAAGCGGCGTTGCCCGGAAAAGGCGTCACCCCGCTGCGAAATCGCAACACCCAGCCGCCCTCGTGGTCGATCGCGATCAGGAGCGGCCGTCCCAGCCGCTGCTCGAGCTCCGACACGAACGCGCGCGTCTGCGCGGGCGTCTCTATGTTGCGCGCGAGCAACAGCACGCCGGTGGCACCCGTGGATTTGAACAGGGCGACGGTCTGGCGCGTCGGCTTGAGGCCGTACACGCCGAACATGAACAAACGGCCCGGGTCGGTCATCCCCACAAGTTTAACAAAGGGGCGCGTCGCTTTTGTTACCGTATCCGCATGGACGCGTTTACCTTCCTGCGCGAGCGGGTCGCGCTGTTCGCCGGGGTTTCCGACGAGCACTTGACCGAGATCGCGACGAGCTCCGCGGTGAATCCCTTCAAGGCGGGCCAGACGATCCTCTTTAAAGGCGTCACCGTCGACGAGCTCCACGTCGTGTGCACGGGCTCCGTCGGGGTCTTCATCAAGCCGACCAACCAGCCGATCGCCGAGGTGGCCGTGCTGTCCTCCGGCGACGTGTTCGGCGAGACTTCGATCTTCGAAAACGGCACCGCCGGGGCCACGATCAAGGCCAAGGAAGACAACACCTTCATCCTCGTCATTCCCCAGGACGCCTTCCGTAAGCTTCTCAGCGACAGCCCCGAGTTCGTGACGCGCGTCAAAGCCCTCATCGCCTCGCGCAAGGCCCCGTAAGGCCCCCGCGCCTTAGGTCCTAGGACCCTCGTTTCTCGTCGGCGGCGTGCTATCATTAAGGCATGGACGCGATGACCTTTCTGCGCGAAAGAGTGCCCCTGTTCGACACGATGTCTGACGAGAACCTCGCCGTATTGGCCGAGGCCTCGGTGCTGCTTCCGTTCAACGCGGGGCAGTCCATCCTCTTTAAGGGCACGACCGTCGACGGCCTCCATGTGATCGCAACCGGCATGGCGGGAGTTTACATCAAGCCGCTCAACAAAGCCGCCGTTCAGGTGGCCGCGCTCAAGCCCGGCGAAGTCTGCGGCGAGATGTCCATCGTCTCGATGGGCATCGCCAACGCCTCGGTCAAGGCGATCGAAAACACCACCGTGCTCATGATCCCGCAGGAAGCCTTCCGGCACGTCCTCCAACAGGACGAGGATTTCGCGGTGCGCGTGAACACCCTCATCAAGTCGCGCAAGACGCTTCCGACCGTTCTCGCGTAGGCGCGATTGAGGCGCTCGTGCCTTTCATAGCCCCAGCACCTTGAACCGGCGCGTCGCCTGATTGCCCCAGTCGTCGACCACGGTGACGCTGTGGCTGCCCGG
>JAYTIP010000371.1:0-3024 GCA_043731745.1 Elusimicrobiota bacterium
GACGCCGCGTCCCGGCGCCGCGCCGGCTGGCGGCGCGACGGGCGCTTCGTTTCCCTTTAAACGAACTGCCACCAGCGCCGCCGGGGCGCGTGGTCGTGCGTGGGCAGGATGACGAGGCCGTGGGGGATCGCGAACTTCTTGCCGTCGTAGGAGTGCACGCGCTCTTTAATGCCGTGCGGCCCGATCTCGACGGTCAGGTAGTGGTGGAACAGGTCGTCATTGCCCGAAGGAAAGAGCGCCGAGCCGCCGCCGCCGGTGAGCACATAGCGCACGCCGCCGTGATCTTGGACGCCGAAGGCGTGGACATGGCCCATATAAACCCGCGAGACCTTGGCGGCCGAGACGATGTCGGCGAACTCTTTCGCGCCGCCGATGAAGCCGCCCAACTCGTGAACCTTGCCGACGCCGCCCCATAGACTCAGCTGGACGGGGGGCATGTGGGTGAAGACGATCTTGCGCCCGGGATGATCGAGTACTAAGGTAAGCCAGCGCAGCTGGCTCTTGGTCACGCGCTTGGCGCTCGAATCGAGGACGACGAAGCGCACGCCGCCCTGGTCGAAGAAGTAGTTCGGACGGCCGAATAGGCCGCGGTACATCGTCGAGTGGGATTTTCCGTTCGGGCGCGAGCGGTCGTGGTTGCCGATGACGGTCAGGTAAGGCCGGCCCGTCCAGACGCGACGCAGGCCCCGGAAAAATGATTCGTAGTTGTCGACCGTGCCCTTGCTGACCATGTCGCCGAGCTGGACGGTGAAGGTGAGGGGGAGCTTCTGCACCTCGTGCATCTGGTCGTGGAACACGCCTTCGCGGTTGAAGAGCTTACGGTAGATCCAGAAGCGCGAGGGCTCCGCGTCGCCGAGCACGCCGAAGGACACCGTATCGCCCGTGGCGCCCGGCAGACGCGCGAGGCGACGCAGCTGGCGCTCGGTGCGGAAGCGCGCCGCCATGAGCACGAGGGACTCCGGAAGACGCCGGTCGTGGTCCATACCCTTAGGATAACGGTTTTGATAGGATGGCGCCATAATGCTTCGTGAATTGCGCGGGCTGGCTAAGGAAACGGCCGTTTACGGCCTGTCCACCGTTCTCGGGCGCATGCTGAGCTTCCTGCTCACCCCGCTGTACTCGCATCTGCTCGAGCCCACCGATAACGGAGCGATGCAGGCGGTCTACGCGTACATCGCGTTCTTGACCGTGGCCTACGGTTTGGGGCTCGATACCGCTTACCTGAGATTGGGACGGCGGGAGGGCAAGGCGGACGACAGCGCGTTCGGGTCGGCGTTCGTCACCGTCGTCGGCACGGCCGTGCTCGCCTCCGCCGTCATCTCCGTCGCCGCGGCCCCGGTCGCGCGCTTGATCGGCCTTCCCGCCGAGATGGCGGTACTCGTGCGCTACGCCGCCTGGATCCTCGCGGCTGACGCCGCCATGCTCATGCCCTATGCGGAGCTGCGCGGCTCGCACCGCGCCGGCGCCTACGCGGGCATCAAGCTCGTGGGCATCGCGATGAACCTCGTGCTCGCCTTCGTCTTCGTGCGTCACATGGGCTTGGGCCTGCGCGGCGTCTTTCTCGCCAACCTCGTGGCCTCCCTGTCGAGCCTGGCGATGCTGGCACCCGTCATCGTCTCGCGACTCGGCCCGCTCGACAAGACGCGCCTGCGCGAGATGCTCGGCTTCGGCGTGCCGCTCATCGTCGCCGGCGTGGGCTCGATGGTGGTACAGGTCGCCGACCGCCCGATTCTCGCGAAGGCGTCGGGACTCGCGGTGGCGGGCATCTACGGAACCTGCTACAAGCTCGGCATCGGCATGATGCTGCTCGTGGCGATGTTCGACCAAGCGTGGAAGCCTTTTATTTTAGAGCGCGCCGACCGTCCCGACGCCGGCGCCATCGTCGCGCGCGTGCTCACCTACTTCGCGACGCTCGGCTCCGGCGCCTTTCTGGCGATCGTGTTCTTCATCGGGCCGCTCGTCACCGCGCCGCTGTTCGCCGGAAAATCGCTGATCCACCCGTCCTTCTGGAGCGGGCTCGGCGTCGTGCCCGTCGTGACGCTCGCCTATCTGTTCAACGGCCTGTATTTCGTCATGCTGGCCCCGCTCATGCTCGACAAGCGCACGGGCGCGGTGTCGGGCGCCACCTGGGCGGGCGCGCTCCTCAACCTCGTCCTCAACTGGATCTTGATCCCGCGCTACGGCATGATGGGTGCCGCGTGGGCGACCTTGGGCGCGTACGCGGCGATGGTCGTCGCCGTCTGGACCGCAGGGCGCGCCTCGCGACCGGTGCCCTACGAGTGGAAGCGCCTCGCAATACTCGCGGGCTGGACCGCCGCGCTCTGGTGGCCGTCGCGGACGGTCGGAGTCCCGGCGCGCGTGATACTGCTCGCGGCTTATCCGGCGGGTCTGCTTCTCTCGGGCTTCCTCGGGGCTGAGGAGCTCGCGGAACTGAAGTCGCTGCTCAGCGCGCGACGGGCCTGACGTTTAGGAACTGCGCGTCCGGACGCGGGGAAAAGGGATCGTTGAGCGGCAGGACCGGACGGGGCGCCTCAAGCGCGCGCGCATGGTGGATCACCAGGCGTGAGCCCGTAAACGAGAAGGCGAACTCGACCCCCGCGCCTTTCCACGCGTCGAGCGCGCGCGCCAGCCGTGCCACGCGCGCGAGCTTATCAGGCGTGAGCAAAGCGGCGCCGGAGCCGGTGCGAGGCGCCAGCTCGCGACCGCTGCGGCGGTCGAGCGTGAACGACTCGGTCGGCGCGTCGCCGGCGAGAACCTTGTCGAGCGCGCCCGCCGCGGCCTCGACGAACACCCGTTCGCGGCGGCCCGAGCCGGGATCGCGGGAAAAAGCGGTGCCCGACACATCGGCCGGCGTGATCTTCTCGACGCGAACGCGGCCGTCGTAGGCGAGCGCGCGGCCCGCGCGAAGGCGCTCGCCGAGTGGGCCCGGCGCCCACGAGGCCGCCCAGGCCTCCTTGACCCTTTGCGGCGCGTCGGCGGAGCCCTCGGCCTTGAGCGCGGCGTCCTCGCCCACGATCAGCGAAG
>JAYTIP010000372.1:0-14137 GCA_043731745.1 Elusimicrobiota bacterium
GGCGTAGATCTCGGTGGATTGACGGACCTTTGTGAGAGGCACGCCGAGGAAAATATTTTTAAACGACAACGGAGTGGAGATAACAAAGGACGGACCGAAGACGGCCTCCATGTCGTGTGGCAGGCGGGCGGATACGGGAACCGCTCGGATGAGCGGCGTTAAAAGTAAAAAAAAGCTCGCGAGGCTTATACCGGCCGCCGCTTTACTCATGCGGGTGCCGGTCCAACCGGGGGCGAACGGCAATAACGACAAGAACGCGAGGAAATGGCCCCATTCTGTCACAACGATCGCCAACATCCAGAGATGGTACTCGGGAGCCCTCAGAACCGATAGAAGCGAGAGGGCAAAAAAACTCGTAGCGTAAATTAAACGGATCATGACCAAGCGTTCCTTAACGACTTAAAGCCGGCTTCATAGGTCAACGGGGCCATACCGATACATGCGGCGAGTTTCGAAGAGTCCATCGAACTATCGCGCGGACGCGGCGACGGAAACTTCATATCGACCGCGCGTCCGGGATGAACCAAGTTTTCGTCAAATCCCATGACGCGCGCGAAAGTCACCGCGGATTCGAAACGCGTCATGCGCTCCGCACCGCCCCAGTGATACAGACCTTCGATATCCGGATCGGCGAGGATGCGGGTAATAACTTCCGGTAGCTGGTCGGCGGCGGTGGAGCTGCGCCATTGATCGGTGAACGCCGACACCGTCTCGCCTTTCGACAGTTTGGCGTGCATCCCATCGACGAAGCTCGGGCGTCCGCCGAGCGGGCGGCCGTAGCAGGTCGACACGCGCAGGACCACGGCGCCGGGGGCGCGGACCAAGGCGGCTTCTTCGCTCGCGAGCTTGCCGGTCGCGTAGACGCCGCGCGGGCCGGGAGCGTCGTTTTCGCAGTACCAGCCGCGTTCGCCGTCGAAGACGAGGTCGGTCGAGAAGTGGATGAGCCGGGTCCCCGACGCGCCGCACAGCATGGCGAGTGTTTTGACCGCGTCGAGGTTGACGGCCTTGGCGCGGGCCGGATCGCGCTCGGCGGCGTCGGGATCGGCTTCGGCCCCCGCGTGGATCACGACCGCAGGAGCGGCGGCGTCGAAGGCCCGGCGGATCGAGTTCGCGTCGGCGAGGTCCAAGTCGAGGGCTCCGTCCCCGGCGGCCGTCCGGGAGGCGCGGAACAGCGTCCAGCGGTCCTTGAGGGCCAGGGCGAGACGCCGACCGAGGTAGCCGGTGGCGCCTGTCAGAAGGAGAGCGGGAGGCGTTTTTGTCACCTAGGTCCTTGGGCCCAGACCCGATCAGGCCGCATGCCTCAGGTGGGTTGGAGCGGAGACGACTATACTGGTTTTATGGTCAATCGAATAGCCGTGGCGGCGATCCTCCTGGCTCTGGCGGCCCCTTCCCGGGCGGCCGGAAACGCGATGGGTGACGCCAAGGTCATCGCCAACGGCGCCGGCGTGGGTCAATACGACGGCGGCTGCACGGGCGGCTCGTGCGGCGCCCAGGTCACCGTCCCCAATTGCGCCGACGAGACCTGCCGCATCCAGCGCGCCTCCGACGAGGCCCTGCGCAGCAACAGCCTCGTCACCGCCGAGGTCCGCCCTCGCGCCAACATGACGGCCCAGGTGCCCGCCCCGACCTTGGGCGAGGACAAGGAAGGCGCCAAGGACAAGCCTGGATTTTTCAGCAAGCTGTGGAGCGGTAAGGGACTTCTGTACGGCGCGGCCGGAGCCGGAATCGGCGCGGGCGTGGGCTGGCTCGTCGGCGGCCCCATCGGCGCGATCATCGGCGGCCTGCTCGGCGCGGTCGGCGGGTTCTTCCTCTCCAAGCTGTTGTCGAAATAAGCCGCAACAAAATATTACGCAGGAAGGCCGGCCCCTCGACGGGCCGGCCTTCCTAGCTTATAATCAATGAATATGAGATCCCTTGCCCTAATCATCAGCGTTTCCATGACCCTCGCCTGCGGCGGAGGCGGCAGCGATCCGCCCACCGATCCCAATCTGACGGGCCCCTGCCAGCAGCAGAACCAGCGCTGCGCGTCGAGCGGCGACTGCTGCGGCGTGCTGACCTGCAACGCCAACAAGGTTTGCAGCGGCGGCTCCTGCCAGGGCAACGGAACTCGCTGCGCGAGCTCCTCCGAATGCTGCGGCACCTCCACCTGCTCGGGCGGCGTGTGCATCGGCGGAACCTCGAGCTGTAACGGCGTCGGCGCCTCCTGCACGAGCTCCTCGCAGTGCTGCGGCACGGCGACCTGCGCGGGCGGCGTCTGCTCCAACGGCAATAACTGCGGCACCCAGGGCGTCAGCTGCAGCTCCTCGTCCCAGTGCTGCGGCACCTTGACCTGCAGCAGCGGCGGCTTCTGCCAATGACCGCCACTTGACAGAACCGACCAGTTGATATATACTCCTGTTTAATAATTATTATTAATCAGGAGGGGCGATGGGATCGTGGAACGAGTACAAGAAGACGATGCGCGCCGAGCCGGACGCCTTCGCCCTGGCGCGATCCGGCGAGCGCGATGCGCTGCTCGCCGCCCTCTCCGCCTTCGGCGATCTCGAGCGTAAGAACGCGTCGGGCTACAGCCTGCTCATGCTGGCCTGTTACCGCGGCCACCCCGAAGCGGCCGAAGCGCTCCTGAACCGCGGCGCCGATCCCGACACTTGCGACAACGCCGGCAACACCGCCCTCATGGGCGCCGCCTTCAAGGGCGAACTGGCCGTCGTGCGCCTGCTGTGCGAACGCGGGGCCGATCCGGCCCGCCGCAACCGCTCCGGGCAGAAC
This sequence comes from Elusimicrobiota bacterium, assembly GCA_043731745.1. Taxonomy (GTDB): domain Bacteria; phylum Elusimicrobiota; class Elusimicrobia; order UBA1565; family UBA9628; genus GWA2-66-18. The sequence goes on from JAYTIP010000372.1 coordinate 2,770, forward strand.
GCGCTCGATGTGGCCCTCATGTTCGGCCGTTCCGAGGCCGCCGCCGAATTGGCGGCCCGCCTGCGCGCCCCCCACCGTCCCGTCGCCGGATTTTTGGCGGCATGGGGCGCCGCTCTCGCTGAAATTTTTACCTCTAAAAGGAGAACCGAATGGATAAGCCGAAAAGCCTGACGACCGCCGGCGGACAGCCGGTCGGACAGAACCAGCACTCACTCACCGCCGGCCCCCGCGGCCCGGTCCTTCTGCAGGACTCGCACCTCATCGAGAAGCTCGCGCACTTCAACCGCGAGCGCGTCCCCGAGCGCGTCGTCCACGCCAAGGGCTCCGGCGCCTACGGGACCTTCACCGTGACCAAGGACCTCACCAAGCACACCCGCGCCTCCATCTTCTCCAAGATCGGCAAGGAGACGCCCGTGTTCCTGCGCTTCTCGACCGTCGCCGGCGAGAAGGGCTCCGCCGACACCGAGCGCGATCCCCGCGGCTTCGCGGTCAAGTTCTACACCGACGAGGGCATCTGGGACTGCGTGGGCAACAACACCCCCGTCTTCTTCGAGCGCGACCCGCTCAAGTTCCCCGATTTCATCCACTCTCAGAAGCGCGATCCGCGCACCGGCTATAAAGTCGCCCGCCGCATGTGGGACTACTGGGCCAACGCGCCCGAAGCCATGCACATGATCACGATTCTCTTCAGCGACCGCGGCATTCCCGACGGCTACCGCTTCATGCACGGCTTCGGCAGCCACACCTTCAGCTTCTGGAACCGCGGCGGCGAGCGTTGGTGGGTGAAGTTCCACTTCAAGTCCATGCAGGGCGTGAAGAACCTGTCCGCCGAGAAGGCGGGCGCCCTCGCCGGCTCCGATCCGGACTACGCCGGCCGCGACCTGTTCGAGGCGATCGAGCGCAAGGAGTACCCGCGCTGGAAGCTCAGCGTTCAGCTCATGCCGGAGAAAGAGGCGGAAACGCGCTCCTACAATCCGTTCGACCTGACCAAGGTCTGGCCGCACAAGGAGTATCCGCTCGTCGAGCTCGGCGTGCTCGAGCTCAACCGCAATCCGCAGAACTACTTCGCCGAAGTGGAGCAGGCCGCGTTCTCTCCTTCAAACGTGGTGCCGGGCATCGGCCTGTCCCCCGACAAGATGCTCCAGGCGCGCCTGTTCGCCTACCCCGACGCGCAGCGCTACCGCATCGGCGCGAACTATCAGGCCCTTCCGGTCAACCGCCCCAAGAACGCGGTCGAAAGCTACCAGCGCGACGGCGCGATGCGCTTCGACGGCAACGGGACCTTCGACAATTACGAGCCCAACGGCTTCGGCGGCCCCGTCCAGGACCCGAACGCCGTCGAGCCGCCGCTGATGCTCTCCGGCACGGCGAGCTGGCACGACGCCCACGCGACCAACGACGATTACGGCCAGGCCGGCGCGCTGTACCGCCTGCTCTCGCCCGACGAGCGCGAGCGCATGACCTCGATCATCGCCTCAACGATGAAGGGCGTGCCCGAGGAGATCTTGATCCCCAACCTCAAGCACTTCGCCGCCTGCGATCCGGAGTACGGCCGCAAGATCGCCGAGAAGGTCGGGCTCGCCGGACGACTCTAGGACTCGCGAGGATATTGTAGGATTAGCCCATGGCCAAACCCTCGAAGCCCCCGAAGTCCGAAGTGCGCAAGGAGTTTTTCCCCAGCGGCAAGGTATCCGCCGAGGTCCCCTACAAGAACGGCAAGCGCGAGGGCAAAGGGAAGATGTTCTACGAGACCGGCAAGACCTACGCCGACGAGACCTATAAGAACGACAAGCTCAACGGCCCAACCGTCACCTACTACGACACCGGCAAGATCCAGGCCGAGCTGAATTATAAGGACGGCCTCCTCGACGGCCTCGCGAAGCAATACTACGCGAGCGGCAAGGTCGAGTCCGAGACGACCTACAAGGCCGGCAAAAAGGACGGCCCCGCCGTGGTCTACTCCGAAACCGGCGCCGTCGAGAAAAAGGTCACCTACAAGGACGACAAGGCGCTCGCCTAAAAGCGCGCGCTCAGCCCGAAGCGGTGCGCTTGGCCGAGGTCCCCTGACGGCGTAATCGCGTAGTCGAAGGACAACCCGCCGTTCGCGATTCCGACGCCGAAGCTCAGACCTCGCATCGCGTCGAAAGCCGAGCCGCCGTCCACTCTTCCGGCCGTGGCGTACCCCGCTCGAAAGCTGAAATTCTTGAGCGCCTTGAATTCCCCGCCAATGGCCGCGTCGGCGCCTGATCCATGGAGCCCGTTCACCAGGTCGAACGAAAGCGCGCCGCGCTCATGCTTCCACGCCGTGCCCGCGGCAATCTGCAGCGGCAGTTCGGCGGCCTGTCCCGAGTATTTGAGCCCCGGCCCCACTCCCAGATTGCGCACGGCCGCCGCAGCGAACAGCTTGCCGCCCTGTAACTCCGACACCTGCCGCTTCACGCCCATATCGAGAGCGAGCGCCTGAGCCTGCGCCTCGGCGATGTGGCTGTTGATGAACTTCGCGGCGACGCCGAAATCAGCCGCCCCGTATTTGGAGGCGTAGGCGAGCGACAAAGCCGAGTCTGAAGCCGTCACCGCGCCGGTCGGTTTGCCGGCCGCGTCGCGGCCGTCGAAGCTCCCGTGACTCAGGTAAAGCAACGCGGCCGCGAAGGTCCCCTTCTCCGTCGGTTGAGCGTAGGCGACGAAGTCGAATCGCGTGCGCTCGAGCAGTTCCGCGTGCGCCGCCGTCGCCTCGCGCTTCTCCAGGCGCGCGAGGCCCGCCGGGTTCCAGCCGATCGCTTGGGCGTCGTCGCCGAGAGCCGTGTAGGCGCCGCCGACCGCCGCGGCGCGAGCGCCGGTGCCGAGTGTATGTCTTCAGCGATTTGTGGAATTTTCAGCACCTGAATTAGTTTGCGGTTCCGGCGTCCGTGCCCATATTGTACGCATAACGCCGAGCCATCGTCTCTAGCCTGATCTTGGCCCGCCGCTCCAGCACCTCGTTCTGCCTTCCCGCGTAGACATCGTTCGGGCAGACATTCTTCAACGCCTCGTGCGGCCTTTCGTTGTACTCTTCGTTCTCTTTGTCGATTGCCGCCCGCAGATCGTCCGGCGTACCGTAAAGCCACAAGTTGACCCGCTCTTTGAGCGTCCGATTGAAGCGTTCAACCTTGCCCTGCGTCTGCGGGTGATAAGGCGCCCCGAAGATGTGCGGTACGCCTCTGGCTTTCAAATACTTGGCCAGAACTTCGCCTGAGAATCCCGCGCCGTTGTCCGTCAACAGCGTTGGGCGCGTTTCGATGACGTGCCCCTCGCTCTGCGCTGTCTCCATGGCTATTTCAAAGGCATCTGAAGCCGATTGCCCGCTCTCATCGGGCAGCAGCGGGCATGCCAGCACCTTTCTCGAATGATCGTCGAGGACCGGGATAGCCTTGTAGTACCCGAATTCCGGGATGAAGAAGTTCGTCCCGTCCATCTGCCAGATCTCGTCGACCGCCTTCGTCGGCTTCTTCCACACCTTCGCCGCCGGCCGCTGGTCCTGGGGCCGCTGTCGGACCAGCCCCTTGGCCTTCAGCACCCGGTAGACCGTCGATTCGCTCACGGCCACACCATGCTGATCGAGCAGCATCCATGCCAATAGCCGCGGACTCATCTCAGTGTGCTTGCGGGCCTCGCTCTCGATTAGATCGCGTTCAGCCTGGCTTAGGCGATTCCAGACGCTTTTAGCCGCACTGCTCTCGGCAATGAACGCGTCTACGCCCCGCGCCGCCAACCGCCGTTTCCAGCTGTAGTAGGTCGACGTGGCGATCCCGAGCTCCCGCAACCGCTCGAGTAGCCCAGGCTCGTTGGTCAGCTCTTCGACGAGCTTCACTTTCTCTTCAGGCGAGAGCATTAGGTGTTCTCCTCGCCGAAAGTTTTTTTAAAGATACGGATGGTGATCTCTTTGTCGGCCACCAGGTCGCGCAGGGCGGCGTTCTCTTTCTTGAGCCTCTCCACCCCGCTGGCGTCGGCGTGACGTCGGGCATCGCGCTGCAGCTGCGCCTTGCCGCCTTCCATGAAGTCCTTCGTCCAGCTGTAATAGGCCGCCGATGGGATTCCCTCGCGCCGGCACAGCTCAGCAACCGAGACGTCGCGCTTCATGCCTTCCAGCACGATGCGGATCTTCTCCTCAGCGCCGAAATACTTGCGCGTCTTACGCTTAACGGCCTTCACGAACACCTCAGCATCCTGTCCCGGCTTCTCTTGATCGTTCATAAGCCTCCATTTTACCTGGCTTACGAACGCCGATAATCGCAATTAATTCAAACGGCGAAATATTCCATCAGGCGCTGAAGTTGAACACGATCGAGTTGCCTCGTTTGGCGAGCTCGCGCCCCGCCGCCAATCGAACGAGGGTATTTGGATTTGCGAATAGCAATTCCAGCATCTGATTTACTTCGGGACCCTTGCGGTGACCCAACTTGATGATTGCCATGACTCGCACATTTGCGGTGTCATCATTAGACGCAATTCGATTAAGGGCGGCCGTGGATTCCTCGCCCCTTATCCGGCCCAATGCATGAACAACATGCTCTCGAATTTTCCAGTCCGGTTCGCTGCCAGCGAAATGGTTTAGAGCGTCGATGGCGCTACTCTCGCGCCTCGTACCGATAATGTCGATGCACAGCGTTTTTAAGGCGCTGTTCGTCGTGTTGCCTGCAACTGCGATAATGTCAGGTACAGCGTCAACGCCTCCATCCGAGATTCGCTTCGTGGCCTTCAGTTGAACTTCGGGATCCTTGTCCACCAGATTGCGCACGTCCGATTCATATGGACCGGCAAGTGCGTCCCGATGGAACGGAGCGCAGAAAAACATGACCAGCAGCCAGACTGGAAATTTCATCGGGACTCCGTAGATGCGCGGCAATATGCGCTGAGGCCCGCCGCGGGCTGAGCGATTTTTAGAGACAGGAGGAACACCGGGGTCCCCTCGCTCGGAGAGGGCTCCGCGTACGCGTGGCGTACGGGAATTAGTTTACTCGGCGTAAAATCTTCTTGCCCGGTCACCCGGGCGCACGAACGTGAGACTTCAGTCACCGAGTTTAGACCCAGATGGCTATTTGCGCAAGACCCAAACGAAGCAAAACGACAATAGTTATCGGTAAAAAATAGGTTAGAGACCGGCGTCACGACGAGGATGCGAATAATGGCCTAGCGGCCGGCTTTATTCGTCATGGCCTCGCCCAACGCGGGCGCGGCTTTGGAGATGGCTTCGAGCGCTTCGGGATGCGCGACGACCCACATCAAGGTCTGAGGGTCCGCCATCATCTTGTTCATCACGGCGGGATCGGTCATCGCTTCCTGAACGGCGGGGCAGTCGAGCATCTTCTGCACCATCGGGCTGCCGACGAGCGCGCGTACTGCCGCGGGATCCTTCATCGCGGGCGTATTCAGGAAAGCGCGGATCACCGCCGGATTGCCCAAAAGCGCCTTCGCCACCGTCGGGCTGTTGATCGCGATGCGCACGAGCGTGGAATTCATGTAACCGTCCACCTTCTTCGCATCGGCCAGGAACGCGCGTAGTCCGCGCGCACTGCTCAACGAGCTGTGGTTCATCAGGAACGCCGCGGGGCGGGTGACGAGAGCGGCAAGGAATTTGTTCTTGCGGGCCCACACCTCGGCCTTCGCGGTGACCGGCTGGGACTTAAACTCCGGCGCGGACGCGCGAGCTTTGGAGGAGTACATCAAAGTGTCGGTTCCGGTCGGGCGCACGAGCGAGGAGGCGACTGGCGGGGCGGCGGCCACGGCGTCGCGCAAGGTTTCCCCTTCGGTGAGCGGCCGAGGCGCCCGGGCCGGGGCGGGGCCCTCCTGAAGATTGAACGAATTGGCCACCTCATGCGTAATATAAGTGTCCTGCGGGCGGCTCATCACCGACCAGGTGACGGCCGCGCCGGCTCCGATGAAGCCGAATAGGCTGACGCCGATCATAAAGCTTCTCACATCGTTAGGATAATGGCTTCGAAGGAGCCCCGCATGGGCCCAAGGACCTACCCCTTGACAGCACCAGGGGACCGGGGCTATAGTAAGGAAGCGACGGAAACAAGCACTTTATGCGACATTTGAGCGCGCGGTCTTTTTTTGCCCCGGTCCTTATGGCCGTTTCTTTGGCCGCGCCCGCTTTCGCCATGCAGCCCGCCTCCCCTCTCCCGGCGCCCGCCGACCGACCGCTGACGCCGATCGTCATCGATCCCGGCCACGGCGGCGACGACCAGGGCGCCGTCGTGCACGGCCTCATGGAGAAGGACATCGCCCTCGCCTTCGCCAAGAAGCTCAAGACCCGCCTGCTCAAAAACGCCGACCTTCCCGTCGTGCTCACGCGCAACGACGACCGCTATGTCACCCTCGACGGCCGTCTCGTCGACAGCGTGGACATGAGCGGCTCGATCTTCGTCTCCCTACACCTCAACCAGGTGAAGGGCAAGAAGTCCGCCGGCGCAGTCGTCTACAGCTACGGCCCCGAAAAGCTGCGCGCCTGGCGCAAGCGCAGCCACCCGCTCGTGCCGCCCATGCCCGCGCCGCCCAAGGGCCAGTCCGAGGAAAGCGCCCGCCTCGCCCGCGCCTTCTCGCGCGCGCTGCGCGCCGACGGCTTCCGCGCCGAGGCCTCGAAGTCCGATTACTATGTCTTGAAAAACCCCGCCGCCCCGAGCGTGCTCATCGAACTCGGCTACCTCAACAATCCGACCGAGGCCGCGCATCTCGTCGACCCGGCCTATCAGGACCGCATGGTCGAGAGCCTCGCCAAGGCGATCGAAGAGTACGCGACTTCGCGCACTTTGCGCGCCCAAGTCGCCGCCGCGCCGAAGACCGCCGCGAAGCTCTAGAATGCGCGCGCTCGTCGTCGTCACCGGCGGGACCTTCGACAAGGAATACGACGAGCTCAAAGGAACTCTCTCCTTTCGCCGCACGCACCTGCCCGAGATGCTCAAGCTCGGCCGCTGCCGCCTGAAGACGCGCGTGAGCACGCTCATGATGAAGGACAGCCTCGTCATGACCATGGCGGACCGCCGCCGCATTTTAGCCGCCTGCAAGAAGGCCCCCGAGTCCCGCATCGTCGTCACCCACGGCACCGACACGATGGCCGAGACCGCCGCCGTGCTCGGCAATGGACTCACGGGCAAGACCGTGGTCCTGACCGGCGCCATGCGCCCTTACCGCTTCGGCTCCTCCGACGGCCTGTTTAATCTCGGCTCAGCACTTTCCTTCGCCCAATCACTGCCGCCCGGCGTCTATGTCGCCATGAACGGCCTGATCTTCTCCTGGGCCGATGTCCGCAAGGACCGCCGCCTGGGCGTTTTTACCCGACGCTGAGCGGCCAAAGGGCCCAGGCGCTTCGACGGCGTCCTGGTATAATGAGGTTATGAGAATCCTTCCCCTCCTTCTGACCGTCGCCGTCGTTTCCCCCGCTTTCGCGGGCCCTTTGCATCTCAAGGGCGGACAGAAATCCGAGGACAAGCTGCGCCAGTTCGTCATCTCCGACGCCAAGCTCAAGGCCCGGCTCGACGACGCCGTTAAGCGCGAAAGCGCCTTCGTCGCCGAAGCCCGCGAATCGTTGCGCGACGCCGTCGCCGACACCGGGGCCGAGGACATTGCCGCCGAAGCCGCCAAGACGACGGGTGAGAAGCGCAAAGCCGTGCTCGAGGCGCTGCCCGGCATGAAGGCCGTCTCCGGCCCCGTGTGCGCCACCTTGGCCGACTGCGCCTCCCCCGCGATGAGCATGGAAGTCGCCGACGCGCGCAATCTTTCCGATTCGATCCGCGTCATGGTCCGTCCTTGGATGGCGCTCCAGCAGGCCCGGGGATCTGAGATCGAGGTCGCTCCGGCGGAAGGCAACGGCGACGCCGCGCTGACCGTCGCCCTCAAGGGCGTCGCGATCCACCCCTTGATCCTCAACGTCTCCCCCCACCTGCTCGGCGGCTTCACCGTCTGGTACGACCAGCCCCAGGTCTGCGCCGCCGTGTTCGCGCACGAGCGCGCCGCCGCCCTCGCCGCCGCTAAATAAGCCGCAACTGGCCGCCCGTCATCGGGCGACGGAAGTGCGTCGTCTCGGTCGCGTAGCGCCTTCGATTAAGCCCCAGCCGTTTGCACGACAGCGCGAACAGCTTCGCCAGGTGCACCGCGAAAATCCCCTCGCCGCGCATGCGCGAGCCGAAGCGCGGGTCGTTTAAGCCTCCGCCCCTCATATTCTTGATCTGGTTGAGCACCTTGTCCTTGCGGTCGGGGTAATTCGTCGTCAGCCAGTCCTCGAACAAGGTCCCGAGCTGATGCGGCAGTCTCAAGGGAACATAGCCGGCGGAGTCGGCGCCCGCGTCGGCCGCCGCCTCGAGCAACGCGGGCATCTCGTGATCGTTGAGACCCAGAATGAGCGGCGCCGTCATGACGCCGACGGGCACGCCGGCCTTGGCGAGCGTGCGCATCGCGTCTAAGCGATCGCGCGGCGTCGACGCGCGCGGCTCCATGCGCCGCGCGAGATCGGCATCGAGCGTCGTGAGCGAGACATACACGCGCCCGCAGCCGTACTTCGCGAGCTCCTGGAACACATCGACATCCCGGGCCACGAGCTTGCTTTTGGTGACGAGCCCGCACGGATGCCGCGCGTCCGCCATCACCTGCAGGCATTTGCGCGTGACCTCGAGCTTGCGCTCGATGGGCTGGTAACAGTCCGTCACGCCTCCGAGCGCGACCCATTCCGGTTCCCAGGTCGGTTTGGAGATTTCTTCGGCGAGCAGACGCGGAGCGTCGTGTTTCACGAAGATCATGCTTTCAAAGTCGAGGCCGGAGGACAGCCCTAAGTACTCGTGATACGGCCGAGCGTAGCAGTAGACGCAGCCATGCTCGCAACCACGATACGGGTTTAAGCTCCAGGTGAAGGGAATGTCGGGGCTGTCGTTCTTCACCAAAATCGACTTCGTGTTGTCCTTGAAGAACCGAGTTTTAGGCGCGGGCTTCTCCGCCGGGTCGGCGCTCTCCTCCCATTCGTAGGAGATCTCCTCGAACCGGTTCATAGGATTGAGGCCGGTGCCGCGGCCGCGGGGTGCTTCTGGCATACCAACAGTCTAATCGAACATGCGTTCGATATCAAGACCCAGGGAACATTTCGCCCCCCTCAATCGTATGAACGGTACGGGATGACTTGACATATATACCCTATATGCTATACTCATATTATCGCATTTACTTCTACCGGACTGAATCCGGGCGATGCCAAGCCTGCGACTATGCCCGGGAGCTGGATACGGGACACCAAGCCAAGGCAACGCGCAGTTTCAGCGCTCTGTCCAAGTTGGGGCCGGGGATCACCGCGGATCACGGGAAATATCTAACGGACGGGATATGGGAGTTGAGAATTGCGGCGCAGCACCATCAACATCGGTTTTTGTACTTCTTCCGTAAAGATTGGATCGTCGTCACAAATGCATTCCTCAAAAAATCGACAAAGGTCCCGCCCGCCGAAATCCTGACGGCGCAAAAGGCAAGGATCGATTGGATGATCCGCCGAGGCTGGGAGGACTTGTGAAAAAGAACAGGGCGTCGATACCGCTGGACGAAGTCTTCGCCGAGGCCAAAAAAGACCCCCGTTGGGCGGCCGCGTACCGGAAAGCGGACATCGAGGTCCGCATGTCGATCCAAATCACCCTCGCCAGGCAGCGCGCTAAAATGACGCAGGGGCAGCTGGCCAAGGCCATCGGCACGAAGCAGTCCGTCATCTCGCGCATCGAGAGCGCGAACCAGAATCTAACGCTCGAGACTTTGACCAAGATCGCCGACGCGCTTAAGTGTGACCTGTTTATTCAGCTGCGCACCATCACCAAAGCCAACCGCCACGCGGAGATCGACTGGGGACCGCCCATTGGCAAGGAAATCTGGTAGACGCAGGGAACAATTTGGCGGTCTCGATCGTATGATAGATATGAACCTCATCATCCGATCCGGCGCCGAAGGCCGTCTCATCGTTCAGTTCCCCTACGATGCCGGAAGCGTCGTGAAAATCAAGACGATCCCCGGCCGCCGCTGGCACGGACCCGAAAAACACTGGTCCGTGCCGGACGAACCCGGCATGCGCGAGCTCCTTGAGAAGCTTCTCGGATGCGCGTCCCCCTCCGCCCCCGCCCTCCCACCCGAGGCCTTTCACTCCCGCGATGAGATATCCCTTTATCTCGACAAAGTCCGAGCAGCCATCCGGACCCGCCACTTCAGCCCTCGCACCGAAACGGTCTACGTCGCCTGGGCGCGTCGCCTTCTCGAGCGGACGCACGGACCCATCGACTCGATCGACGAGGCCGCCGCCGGCCGCTTCCTCTCCGAGCTCGCCGAGACGGACCGCGTCAGCGCCTCCACCCAGAACCAGGCCCTCAACGCGCTCATCTTCTTTTTCGAGCACGGCCTGGGCCGCAAACTAGGCCTCGTTTCGGGCGTCGTGCGCGCCAAGCGGCCGGAACGCTTGCCCGTCGTCCTGAGCAAGGACGAGGTCCGCCGCGTTCTCGATCTAATGAAGGGATCGACGAGGCTCATGGCCATGCTGCTCTACGGCTCCGGCTTACGCCTGCTCGAATGCTGCCAACTGCGCGTCAAAGACCTCGACTGGAGCCTCAATCAGCTCGTCGTCAGGTCCGGCAAGGGCGGCAAGGACCGCTATACCACCTTGCCCTCCGGGCTGCGCGAGTCCTTGCAGCGTCATTTGGCCGCGGTAGAGCTTCAACACAAAGAAGTTCTCTCGTCCGGTCTAGGCCGCGTCGAGCTTCCCAACGCCCTGGCCCGCAAATACCCGAACGCCGATAAGGAGTGGGGGTGGCAATGGGTTTTCCCCGCCTCGAGCCATTACGTGGACCGCGAGACCGGTATGCGCAGAAGGCATCATCTTCACGAATCAGTCCTGCAGAAAGCCTTTCGTCAGGCGCGCCTGGACGCCGGGATCACGAAGCCGGCCGGCTGCCACACTTTGCGCCACTCGTTCGCCACGCATTTGCTCGAAGACGGTTACGATATCCGCACGATCCAGGAACTTCTGGGGCATAGTGACGTCAGCACGACGATGATCTATACGCATGTTCTCAATCGCGGCGGGCGCGGGGTCCAAAGCCCCGCTGACCGCTTGGGGCTTGGTCCCGCGTAGTCCTCGCCATGCTATACCGCCAAGTCACGCGGCCTTTCCCCATATTAATATTGCAAACCGAGTGGCGCGATCCTTATTTTCCCATTACAATTCGAAGTATTGGCAGTTTTGAAAGTCGTGCTATACGGAACCGCATACTCACAAGTTAGGTGGCCATAAAGATGAAACGGAATTTTACGTTTGGGCTCATCGTGCTGGCCTTTACGGCGTGCACCCATATTGGCCGGGAAAAAGAGACGACGA